>CANRLI010000018.1 GCA_947631475.1 uncultured Bacilli bacterium
AAGCAAATATTCAAATATAATATTTGCTTTTTTATGGATTTAAGTTGCTTAATTAACCATTTGTTCTATTGATTTTTTTGACGTTTTGCGGATTTAAATTAAGACTGCGATTTTTTCTTGAACGACGTCTACTAGATGTACGATTAATCTTTTTAATGTTTTGGGGTTTTAAATTTAAATTAGCTTTTTTTACTTTATTAGGGGTTTGAGGAAGTTTTTTGGCTTGTTCCTTCTGTAGATCAGGATTCTCAATTACAACATTTTGTAAACGAGAGTCATCAATAGGAATAATATTTTCTAAAATACCTGGATTTTCATTAGAAGGTTGTATTTCTGGTTTTGAAGATGTTTTCGTTTTGTTAGTTTTCTTCTTGGCAGTTTCTACTTTAACAACTTTTATCTTATCTTCCTTTAAGAAATTTTCAGGTTCAGAGTCAAGAGAATCATCTTGGTCAACATTAGCTTTTTCTATGTCCGTTATCATTTTATTAAGTTCTTCTATTTTATCATCATATTCTTTTATTTTACTTGTTAATTCATCTGTATCTAAAATTTCAAAAGATTTTGATTGATAATTTTCAATTTCTTCCTTGGTAGTTGGTACAGGAATACTATTTCTAACAATATCTTTTGAGGTAGTATTTCTATTATATTTATTTTCTTTAACATTTACGATTGTTTCTGAGTAATTTTCTAAAAAACTATGATCTATATTAGGATTTTTAGTTGGTTCTTCTATAAAGAGTGGTTCTTTTATAGACAATTCATTTTTGATTCGTTGTTTTCTTAAATCATTTTGAATTTCTCTATTTTGAGCTTCTAATAAATCTTCTTCATTATTCGCTATATCATCTACTCTTTTTCTTAAACCAAATAACTTAATTAATTTATATATTTCAATAAAAGTATATATAGATACAGGTATTAATAAAATGAATAACCAACCCTTTTGATTAGCTATAAGGAATTGAATACGTCCTATATAAGGAATAATAAATATTTCTTTACCTATTATTTGATTAAAGCTGACAAGTTGATTATCAGGATCACTATTGTTATCACCTTGAGTTTGATATTCATATGTTCCATCAGATAATTTTTCAATATCAACAACACGGTGGGTTATAGTCATTCCCTCTGAAGTAGATGACTTAGAAATATAAGTAATAATATCTCCTACTTGAATATCTTCAGGATTATTAACACGTAAATTCACAACGACATCATAAACCTTAATAACTGGGGTCATGCTGGGACTAACAATTGTATAAATAGAAAATTTAGGTTTATAATCTTCCTTGTTAGCATTTACTTGAGAAGCAATAATATAGTAAATTAAGAAGATAGCAATAAGGCATATAAAAACGATTACTATATAATATAGCAATTTAGTTATTCTTGATAAGATGTTTTTCTTTTCAGGGTTTGCCATCTATATATCCTCTTTCTTATTCTAATAGATTAGATTTATTATCTATAGGTTCTATAAAAATAGATGCTTTATAATAATTATTTGTTTCAGCTTGATCAATATTTCCTTGGTAATTAGCTGTTAAAGTATATGTAATAGTTTCATTAGGTGATATTTTAATATTATCTAATAATGTTGTATCTTTTAAAGGAAGTTGCTTAGTAATGGTTGTTTGGTTATCCCTACTTAAAGTATATAATAAATTATTATTAGAAATTAATGAAGTATTAATAGAAATTAATTTAATATTAAATGTAATGTCAGTGTTACCTTCATTAGTAATTTGGAATATTTTGGGATTAGGTAAGTTATACCCAGTTACTATATTATTTAATTCAAGGGTTGAATTATTGTCATAAACTGTCGAAAGAGTTTGATAATATTTTTTTTCATTAATAGAGACATCATTATTAATCTTTTTACTATTTTTTAAGGCAATAAAAGCAAAGGCTACACTTACTAATACAGACAAAAAAGTTATAGTTAAAATAGCTAAGATAATAATAAAACGTCTAGTTTCACTTTGTTCTTGAGCTTTGATAAGAATGTTATATTGGGTTTCTAATTCTGATTTAAAGTCTGCATTTTTTTCCATTCTTATCACTTCCTTTTTTATTCTTTTATTGTTACTTTATAGGTTCCACCAAATTGTTTATTTAAATTATAAGTTTGATCGTAATTGGTTTGAAGAAAATTTATTTTAATAGTACATTCATTGATTTTGTTTGTTTTTAATTCAAGATTATCAATGATAATATTATCATCGTTATTTATAGGCATTTGTTTATTTTCTATCTTCTCACCATTGGTACATGATAGAGAATAAACAAATTCTTCAGGGTGAGGAGCAAAACCATTTGTATTATCATTCCAAGTACTAGTTACATTAGTCCATTCAATTTTATAATATATGGTGTTGGAATTATTATTTATAATATAAAATTTTTGTTCTAAAGTATATCCAGGGGTTAATGAAGATAGCTTAATACTATTGCTATTTTCGTAATTAATGGATGTATTTTTATAAATGTTGTTTTGCGCTAATACTGTGTCACTATTTAATTTAGTACGTGATTCTTCATTAAAAAAGACAATACAAGAACTGATAATTGAAGCAATTAAGGTTGCAATAGAAAAAAAACATGTTAATATCATCCACTTTTTATCCATTCCAATCACCCTTTATTATATATAATAATAGCAAAAATATATTTTATTATCAAGCTTATATTTGTATAGACCTCTTTTTAAAATGTTGGTATAATAGGTAATGAGGTGTTAGCATGAAGTTAAGCGTAATTATTCCTTGTAAGAATGAAGAGGGAAATGTTAGTAGTATTGTTGAAAAAATTGGAAAATTATTAATTAATATAAAATATGAATTAATATTTATTGATGATGGATCAATAGATAATACAATGAATGAATTAAGACAATTATATGAAAAAGATATGAAACATATTAAAGTTATATCTTTTTCAAGAAATTTTATGAAAGATGCAGCATTATTAGCTGGACTTGAAGCAGCAAATGGGGAATACACTTGCATTATTGATGCAGATTTACAACAAAATCCTAAATATTTATTAGAAATGATGGACTTTCTAGATAAAAATGAAAACTATGATGAAGTTGCTATGGTAATGAAGGAACGTCGAGAAGATTCTAAATTTATGGCTTTTTGCAAAAATAAATTTTATGCTCTTATGAATAAACTTTGTGATATTCATTTAGAAAATGCAGCTTCAGATTTTAGAATGTTTCGAAAAGGTGTAAAAAAAGCCCTAATTAGTTTAAGTGAACGTAATAGATTTTCCAAAGGGATGTTTAGTTGGGTAGGTTTTAATGTTAAATATCTTCCTTACGATGTTGAGCCAAGAGCCAATGGTAAAACTTCTTTTGGATTTAAAACAAGTCTTGGTTATGCTATGAATGGAATTTTAGCTTTTTCTGAGAAGCCTTTAAAATTATCATTTTATTTTGGAATATTATCTTTGTTAGCTAGTTTTATTTATCTAATAGTTGTTTTAGTACAATTATGGGGTTTTCAAAAACCTTTGGAAGCAATTTATGTATTAATGATTTTAATGCTTTTCTTATTTGGTTTATTATTTGTTTTTATAGGTATATTAGGAAAATACATTGGAGCTATTAATAATGAAGTTAAAAAAAGACCAAATTACATTGTAAAAGAAAAACTTGGCTTTGATAATGAAACTATATTATAAAAAATAAAAGAACAAGTGGAGGTTAAAAGTATAAACTTTACTTGTTCTTTTTATTTTTTTTACTTTGAAAATTTTGAGGATTATTTGAAGATATGTTTAAAGATGTTTCTTCATAATTACTAACTGGAGTTTCATCATTAGTAAAATCTTCATTTTTAACGGCTTCATATGAAGTTGGTAAATCTAATAAATTATCTTTATTTATTTTATCAAGAATTGTTTCTGCCCCTATCCAAGTCACAATACCGACAGCAATAGAATTTTTTATGGATAAATTTGTAAACAACTCACTAACAAAAAAGCCGATTAAGAAATTGACAATGATTGAAACCCTTTTACTATTTATGAAAGGAAGGGCTCCTTTTAATTTTTTTAAACACAGTGTTGATATTACTCCACATAGGGTCCCTAACCATAAAATATCAATAAATAAGTCAAAATTAAAGTTCATTTCATCACCCATTTAAGCTTATGCAAAAAAAAAGAATTATTGCTTAAGTTTTTTAAACTTATCCATAATTCTTTGACGTCTTATTTTTTCTTCTTCAATATCTAGCTGATAAAGATTATCTTCATAAAGGAGAATAGAACCCTCTTTAATATGTGATGGCAAGTTGATAAGTGGCACTTCCTTCTTTTCACCATTTATTATATTTTCGATAACAGCTATTTCATTTTCAATTTTATCTACACTATATTTCATATTTTTCCCTACCCATTCGTATCCGTTTTAAAATTATATATATTTATTTCTTGACCATTACTAACTAGTTTAATAGTACCTAATTGACTAGTCATATATATATTATTAGTATATTTTTCTAGCCTAGCAATTGTATCACTTGAAGGATGATTATAACTATTATTTTGGCCAACGGAAATAATAGCATAAGTTGGGGTTACATGTTTTAAAAAAGTTGCCGAGGTGCTAGTTGCTGAACCATGATGACCAACTTTTAAAACATCTACATCAATATTTTTATCTAATAGTAATTGTTCAACTTGAGATGTTGCATCTCCCGTAAATAGATAGGAGTAATTTCCAAATATCATTTTTAAAACAATTGATGAATTATTTAAATCGCTATCATCTGTACCCGTATATAATACTTCAAATTCGGCTTCACCTAATTTGAAGGTTGAATTAGGAGTTCCTACCTCAGGTACAGTAATATTTAAATGATTAGAAGCAATGGCATCTAAAACATCCTCATATGTTTTAGTAGTTGTTATTACCTCTGGTAATAAAATATTTTGAATTTGAAAATTATTAATTATATCATCCAAGCCACCAATGTGATCTTCATGAGGGTGAGTACCAACCACATATTCGATATCACTAATATGCAATTCATTTTTTAGATATTTAACTAATTTAGGACCATCTTCATTGTTACCGGCATCTATAAGCATGTAATGATCATTATTTGCTATTAATATACTATCAGCTTGACCAACATCAAAAAAATAGATAGTTAAATCAGTAGATACTATATTACGATTAGCATACGAAGAAGTGAAAATGTCTTTATTAGCTAATAAATAAATGATAATTATAACACCTATGAATAGTGTTATTATTTTTTTTCTTTTTCTTTTTTTCATATAACACCATACTCTATATGTTTATTATATCATTTATTTATGGCAATGAGATACTTATTCTGGATATGTTGACGGAGGAGGAGTTAACTTTTTAACTATATTTTGTTCACCATAAGAGCTTACTAGAGATTCGTCAATTTTAAGAGTGTTATAACTTTTTAAAACACATAAATCAATAAGCATCCAAATAGTATCAAATAAGAATTCATCATCATCTTTTAACTTTATAATGATATCAGTTAAAGATAAATTTTCATAAGTTGAAATATGTTGCTGTAAAGTTTGTTTATCATCTACTTTATCTATTAAATATTTAGAAGCTTGATAATCTTTTTGAGCTAAATTTAAACATAACACTGTTGAATTATGAGGATTTATGGCAAAAAAATCCTTAATAAAGCCACATATAGATAAGACAATTCCTTCTGTAAAATCGATGCATAACACTTTTTCATAATAATTTATCTGCTTTTGGATTTCATCTACTAAAGTATTAATAGTTATAATTTGTGAATATTCGGCCAAATCAAGGGAATGACCTGGAAAAATAGTCGCTAGTTTATGATTTTCTGAAGGATAAAGAGACATTATGACAAGACTCTTTGCCAGATTAGGAAGAAGACTAAAATCATAAGATAATTTAACTATATTACTAAAAAATTCGGGATTAGCACTGATTTCAGTAGTTAAATCTATAAGGTTACTAATATTATATATTTGGAAGAAGAAATCCTTTTCTTGCTCTGTCGTCATATTCTTTTTTTGTTTATAAGCAAGCATTTTATAAGCATCGATGTATGTAACACCCATAAAATATTCACGATAAGCTTGTTTAGGAGGATTTTGTATTTCTTCTAAATCATATAATTGATTAATTATTTGGTTAATTGATTCAGCAACACTGATGCCCTTTAAAAGATTTTTTTCTATAACTTTATTTATTTGATTACGAATATTTTGATTATAATTTTTTATTTGATATTCAGCCATAAAATATTCCCCCGTTGTTTATTATTGTAGCATAAGTTTAAAGGAAAGAAAATAATCCTATATTATCACAAAAATGGATTGCATAATTAAATGTTTTATGATTTAATTTTTATGTATTTTAGGAGGTTCATTGTGAATAAATTAACTTCTATACAAGCTATAAAATTATTATTTAAAGATGTAGTTTATACACAAGCCGATTTAGAAAAATATGAAAACAGATGGGTTAAACACTGCCTTTTTGTCGGGATAGCAGCTGATAGGATAGCTAAAAGATTAGACTTAGACCATGATTATGTAAAAGCTTTGGGCTATATTCATGATATAGGTAGAAAAATAAAACATATTGGGCACCCTATGTTGGGTTATCAGTATATGATTGCAGAAGGCTTTAAAGATGCAGGGAAAATTTGTATTACTCATTCTTTTATTAATAACGATGTAACCCTTACAGCAGGTCAACCACCTTCTAAAGATGCTTTGGTAACAATTAGCCAATTTTTAAGTAATTTTAAGTTAACTACTGAGGATAATATTATTCAGTTGTGTGATTTATTCTGCTTAGATACAGGATTTACAACGATAGAAAAAAGATTGATTGATATTACGACTAGAAAAGGTGTAACCCAAAATTCAATGAAACATTTTGAAAGTGTAATGGCTTTAAAAGACAAGCTTGAAAAACAAATGAATTGTAGCTTATATTCACTTTTCCCAGAAATCAACAAGGATGACATTGATAATATAAATCTAGATCGTAAACAATTGATTGAACTAATAAAGCATGGTGAAAGTGAACAAAAGTGTTTAAAATTAAAGCCACTAAAGTAAAAAATCAATAATAAATAATTAAGTTATTTAAATAAAATAGGTTGTGTTAAAATATAGTTAGGTGAAGTAAAGTGCTTTTTATAAATAATAATGTTTTAAGCAAGATTAAAAATTGGCAGAATTATTATATTTTAATAGACTTTGATCGAACAATTACAACAGGAAATAGTAGTTCATCATGGGATATTTTGTTAAATGATAATAAAGTAGCTAATGATTATAAAAATAAAATAGACGAATTATTCAAATTTTATAGACCAATTGAACTTGATATGACTATTGATTTAGAGCAAAAGAAAAAATTATTAGAAGAATGGTGGAATAAACATTTAAATTTATTTATAGAATATAACTTGGAAGAAAAAGTAATTTGGGAAGCTGCTGCAAATGAGAAATTTATTAAAATCAGAGATGGAGCTCAAAGTTTTTTTAAGATAATGAATGAAATGAAAATTCCCGTGATTATAGTTTCCGCTGGGATAGGAAATTTTATTGAAGCTTTTTTAAAAAGGAAACACATAATATATGATAATATTTATATTGTGGCGAATTATTTAAAATTTGTTAATGGAAAAGCCGTTGGACTTTGTGATAAAATTATCCATTCTTGTAATAAAGATGAAGTAATTTACACACAAGAAATAAGTAAAGCTATTAAAGGGAGAAAAAATGGTATTTTGATTAGTGATAGCATAGATGATATAAAAATGGTTAATGAACAGAAGATGAGAAATATATTAAAGATAGGTTTTTTAAATGATGAAACAACGATTAATAAAGAAACTTATTTAAAAGCTTTTGATATAGTGGGAGATGCAACAGCAAACTTTAATGATTTATTAGCTGAAATTACCCTTTTTCATTAGGTTCCAGCAAATAATTATTAACTATTACATATTAATGATCTGCAACTTCATCAATTTACTAATCTGTATTATACGTGTATAATTTTCATTGATAAAACTCACTCTCTATTGTATGTTAGGAATTTAATTATAAGGAGATTTAAGATTTTTTTTATTTTATTATCGAGGTTTATTTTTTTCTCTCTACCCGACGTGAAAAGTCTATTGATTTAGTGGATCTACTTGATTTTTGGTTTTTTTATGATATTCTTGAGCCGATGGAATGTGAGTGATAATATGTTTACAATATCTGATTTAAATTTAAGCGATTTTGATGATGTTCACAAAATTGAAGGAGATATTATAGAAATATTTAATATGGTTAATATTGGTACTACTGTTAGAGTTAGATATAATGAAAATTCTTGTGAAGTGTATTTTATAAAAGTTAATGGAAAGGAAATTACACGTGATAATCCTGAAAATATAGTGAAATTTAATGAAGCATTGGAAGCACTATTTACACCTGGAGATAAAAAAAGTTTTCAATGATTTTAAAAGTTTGTTTATAGTCTGAACAGTTAATAAAATTAACTGTTTTTATATTCTTAAAAAACATTAATCATTTTATATTTTATTCTTTTCTCAATAGGCATATCTACTAATTCAATTATCATTTCATAAATCAACCATGTTTATTAGCATAATACATTTTATGAAGTAATTATCTATTTTTATTATGCTACCATATAAGATTTGTGGATAAGATTTAAAAAATTCAAAAATTAATTTTTTTAAAGATTCTTCAATAACTTTTTCTTATTTAATAATATTTATCATAGTATACATACTTTCTTTTTGGATAGTTTTTTATTGGATACACAAAAAAACTAACATTTCTGTTAGTATTTCATTGACAAAATTAAGATATATTTGCTTTTTTTTGTAACCTTATTGTCATTTAAACGACAATATTACGTTATTATTGAACATACACATCTACGCCAGTCATACCATCATATTTTTTGCTAATTGTAGATGAATAAGATAATACTCTACCCAAACCTGAAGATGAAATAGAATATGACGTACTATCACTAAGAGAAATATTAGTAATAGCATGTTGATATGTCGCATATACTGTTCCATTACCATTTACAAAAAAACTCATACTACAATTAATTGAACTACCATTTGATAAAAGAAAAGATTGTCCAAATCCATTTGTGAATTTTTTAAGTGTGCCTGATGAAGATAAAGCTATTTTCCCATCGACATATGATGTCTGAGTAAAAGTAGGCGTCCCATTTAAAGTTAGTCCATCTAATCTAACAGCCATTACATCATAACTTCTTATTGCTGGTTCCTTTATCCATGATAGTAACACTGTAATGTACCCACTATTATTTATAATCTTAAGAGACTTATATGAAGTTGTAAAAACTTCAGATAAAGGTATAATTGGATAATTATATTCTTTAATTTCAATTTTAGATATATCATTACTCGTTATGATATTATACATTTCGTTTGTTAAAGTATAGATATATGACTCATTGTATATTTCACTCAATAAGTTGTATTCATTTTTTTCAAATTCTACACCATTATAATTAACAATACTTTCTGCATTAACAAAACCCACACTAAGAAAGAAAGCAATTATAAAGAACATATAAACCTTTTTCACTGTATTCCTCCTTTTATACCTTTAACCTAGCACATAACATATAAAGAGTACTCTATAAGTTGCATAATGCTTTTAATTATATTTACTTTGTAAATACTTAATATAGTTTATATATTCTCTTTTAAATTCGTCTTCCAAATTAAAATCTAATTTTTCTGACAAATTATAAACTATTGTATCAGTATTTCCTTTTTCATCAATCATAGTATATATTATATCCTCTGAACTCATTTTTGCCTTCAAAGTTTCAACAACACCATCTTTATTTCTTTGCACCATTAAAATATCAGGTTCGGTAAAATATAAGTAAACGTCGTTTATTCTTTTTTCGTATCCAGACTCACCATAAACAAAATCCTCATTTAATAAAACCTCTAAAAAAGCATCATTATCTTTTTTATTATCATCATATCCTATGGGAAGTGAACTTTCAGTAAAAATAGTATCATTTATAAATTTATTACTAAAAGCAATTTTAATTGTTTCTATTTGATTATCATTATAGCAAACTTCAAAATAAGTATCATATTTTATAATTTCATTTAAATTATATTCTTTATAATTATGTAATTCTTCAATATAATAACTATCATTTTTTCCTTCCATTATTAAATTTATTTCATCATTTTTAACATAATATAATCTAATATAGTTAATATCATCAGGATTTATAACGTCATTTTTAATTTTAACCTCAGATAAATTTAAAGTGTTTATCTTATTTGTCAGTAACAAAGTAGAATTAGATAAAAGAAAATTTGTACTTTCCCCAGATAATGTATAAGAAGCTATTTTATTTTTTATAAAAATAAAATAAGTGGAAACAAGCAAAATAACTATCGAAAGTAAAACAATAGATAATACTATATAAATCATATTTATATATTTTTGATAACTTTTCTTATATAGTCCTATAAAATGTTCTGACATTTTTTTATCATTAAAATTATTTCTTTTTTCACCATATAATAATTCGGCAATGCTTAAATCTAATTCATGAGCAATTTTATCTAGAAGCTCAGGATCTTTGGGAAAAGATTGCCCACGTTCCCACTTTGATATCGCTTTATCGGTATAATGGATCAAATTTCATAAGTCTTGCTATGTTAAACCTTTTTCTTTTCTTACTCGTTGAAGAAATTTTCCTCTTTTTTCATCATTCATAATATCACCATATTTTTATTTTACCACAAAAAAAGGATAACAGTTCTTTTTATAATAAAGATAGCATATTACCCCTAAAATAATTTATACATGTTGTTATAAGTAATAGTTGTTTGAAGACTTAGTTAAAATATTAAATATATTTATAAGGAACTTGCTATGTTTAAGATACGGAGGAAAACCTCATTTTAACAATTGCCTTATTCAGTTTAAACAAAATTAATAGTAAATTTTCAATATATGGATTTTACTAAAAAATGTTTATATAACTATTAATTTTTAGAAAAATAGGCAATGTTAAATAAAACTTCAAAAAACAATACTATTGCAATTATAATAAAATTACATTTTAAATCATAAATTTGAAAAGTAAAGCCAAATATATTATTCAACAATATTAATATAAGGAAAGAAAAAATAAATGCTAGTATAAAGATTATCAAATCAAATAATAGAAGACTTTTAAGATTAATCATTAAATTTTGTAATTTGTTATATCCTACTTGTTTTAATAATAAATTATACTTATTTTCATCATTTACTAAATCTTTTATAATCAATATTACAATAATAGCAAAAATAATGCTAGAAATAATTGAAATAATATTAAGAAATTCTACCATCTCTCGAAAATGTGTTGATTTATCACTATCACTTTGGTTTTTTAAATATAAACTTGTTTCTAATCTATAAAAATTATTTTTTTCAAGATTTTCCCACTTATCACTAAGTCTTTCATATTCAAAATAATTTAATGTATTTATTACATAGTGGTAGCTAGTCATTTCTGTAGCTAATTTACTATATAAATTATCTGAAATATAAATATATGGACTTTTTTTAGGCATAATGATGTCATTAACTACTAATGATATACTTTTATCATTATATTTAAATTCTATTTTTTTACCAATAATACTGCTTATAATATCACTTTTATAGTCGTAGTCATTAGTAGCTAAAATTACGCTATTGTCATCTATATCCATATTAATTAAACTTGCTGGTAAAGCTAAAATACAATCTCGAAAATAGAGATTTTGCCATGAAATTTTATTTTTAGAGTCTTCATTTTCTTCAACTGTAGCTGATGTACCATTTATTTGACCATTTGGCATATAAATAATATCATTATCGGCACCATTTTGAAAATCAAGAGCTTTATAATATGAAGTAATTCCAGATTCATTTTCTAATTCTTCATCGTGGTTTTCTGTACTTATCATAATAATTTCAGAATGGTCAAAAATCATATTATCTAAAAGGCGATTATAATATTCATTAAATGCAAAAATAGTCATTAAAGCTGTTAATAACACCACAAATATAGTCAAATATATCTTTATTTTACTTTTTCTAAAAAAACTTTTTATAAAAATCATTAATTATCCTCCTTTATTAATTTTGAAATAGAATAATTAGCATATTTTTTGATTATTAAACCATTAATAGATATACAAATGAATAATAAAAACAAATAAACATATAGAATATATTTTAAATTAAAAATTACTTTATAACCAATGTAAGAAATAAATTTTAATAGTGTAACTTTAAAAATATAAAATAAAGGAATAAATAATAGCATACTTATAATAAAGCTTATAAATACAATTATTGCATTTTCCATAATGTTGTTAAATATTACATTACTTTTTGTATAACCACAAGCTCTTAAAATCCCGATATATTTTAAGTCACTCTTTATTTTTTTTATAATATAATTTATAAATATTAATAACGTAGAACTGATTATAATAATCATAAAGGCAATAGCAATTACTGTAACTTTATTAACCATTTCTAAATCAAAAGTGGCTGTAATTTCAGGATCAACATAACCCATTTCAACTAGTCTTTCTAAAACATTATTTAGGTTTTCTATCTTGTCAACAACAACTCTAATTGTAGGAATTACTGTTTCATCTTCTTGTATATATGGATTAAAAGTGTATTGTAATTCTTCCATATCTTGAGCAGTTATATAACATTCATTATTAAGATTCATTACTTGCGTACTATCATAAAAACCTACAATTTTAAATTGCTTTGTAATCTCGTGATCCTTAATCATATTACTGCCATTAAAAGTATAAGAATTATATTTAACATTAAATTCATAACCCAACAAATCCTCAGCAGCAATCGCTTTTGATTCATCAATATTTAGATCCCACACACTAGAATCAGGATAAAACAAATATGGACATATAGTTTCACCTGATCTAATATTTTCAAAATTTTCACCAATAATAGATTTTGGTACAATATTTTCAGTTCCGTATAAAAAGCTCAACCTTCCATTTAACCCATTATAATTTAAATCTGATGAAACAGAGAACGTGTGATTGCGCGCATTATAAACTTCTAACACATTTTCTATAGATTTAACTTCTTCTATACTATCTGACAGATTTTTATTGGGATTATATGTTGAAATACTTTTAAAACCTATGTTTTGTTCAACAGAATAATCAAAAAAATTATAAAAATTAATAATAAATGTTATATTTAAATTTAATAAAAGTATTAACAAAGATAATATGAAAATAAGCAAAACATTCTTTTTATTTCTAATACTTTTTTTTATAATTGAAAAAACATTATCACTTATCATTTTTTACCTCAGTTAACAAACCATTCTCTAAAAGAAGAAATTTATCCGCATATTTAGCTATTTCATCACTATGTGTTACAACTATAATACACTTTCCTTCATTTGCCATATTACGTAAAAGTTGAAAAATTACTTTTTCATTTTTTTTATCCAAATTTCCCGTTGGTTCATCTGCAATAATAATTTCAGGTTCATTGGCTAGGGCTCTAGCTATAGCAACTCTTTGTTGTTCTCCACCAGATAATTCTTTTGGGAAATGATGCCATCTATCATCGATTCCTACTTTTTTTAATAAGTTTCTAGCTCTAATAACTCTTTCTTTTTTGGGAATATCTTTGTTAATGATCATAGGTACAATAACATTTTCACAAGCATTCAAAAAAGGATGCAAATTATAATCTTGAAAAATAAAGCCAAGATATTTCATACGATAAAATGATGCAATTTTATCAGTTAATGAAGTAATAGAATTATTATATAAGTAATATTCTCCTGAGGTGGCGCTATCCATAAGCCCTAATATTTTAATCAGAGTAGTCTTACCAGATCCACTATGTCCCTTTATGGCATATAAAGTACCTTTATGAAATGAAAAATTGATTCCTTTTAAGACTTCGATTTTTTCATTCAAACTATTATAATCTTTTTTAATATTTTCCATTTTTATTACAGCAGTCTTCATTTTTTTATCCCTTCTTTATAAATATTATAGCATATAAAGACAACAATATTATTTAAATTGTTGTCTTTATTTATTACTCGTTCTTTGCACCAAATGTTGCAGTAAATGTAGTCCCTGATGTTTGATTTTTCCAAATTACTTTGGTATTAACTCTTTCATCAGTAGTCCAACCATTACTAACATTTGTTGTCCCTGTATTAATTATGTTTGTAGTAGAACCAGATTCTATCCAAACTAGTAATACTTTTCTTTTTAGTGTAGTCTTAACATTTACATCATCATAATTATTTTTTATATCTTTCATATACGTTGTAAATTCCGTACCAAGTTTTGCTTCATCAGAAATTTCGTTATTATATGGTAAAGATCCATATTTTTCAAATGCAGTAGTTGCGGCATATACTATTCCTACCAAAGCAAACAGCACAATTAATGAAAATAGTATAATTGTATGTTTTTTTAAAGAACTTTTCATATTATTTCCTCCTTTCTATAAATATTTTAACAATTGCATAATAAAACAATTTTTAAGCGAATAAACAGAACTGTTTGAGTTCTGCTTAAAATATACTAAAATCTTATTTTTTTGTCACTCTACAAGTTGTAGAATTTTTTAATTTACTAACATTTTGTGAAACAAATCTATGCAAAAACTATTTATTTTACTAAATAATTAAATTATTCTATGGATATAAAAAAACAATCTTTTGATTGGCTTTTTGCAGCATAAACAAAATTAAGAAATTAATTTATGAAGAATAAAAGTTAAAAAATTTGTATGTTACTTGTATGTTATTGAGATATTTTCAGACGATTTTAAACAATTTTTATAAATAGTAAAAAAACACCCCCAGTAAAAAGGGTTCTGTTAAAATACCATATGGAGTGATTGTGGAAGATATCTACAGCTTTCAATCGTCACAATTTTATATATAAAATATCAATAACTAATGTTTTTTTTAGCACAAGTTATCTTAAACGTCTCGGAAAAAATGTATTTTTGTGGTAAAATTAATATGAAAGACAAAATGCATATGAAAGAAGTCTAGAATTTGCAAAAAGATATGATATGATTACCTTGAATATTATTTATGTAATTGTCTTTTTTCATAATATATCTTATCATACAGATAGAAATAATGATTTAGTTTCAGCATTAAGAAAAACACATACTAATATTATTAAACATTATCCTGCTTTTGACTTAGATGATAAATTAATAGAGCATATAAAGCTATATCAAATAAATACGGGAAAGATGGATAGGCCAAAACATATTGCTATGATAAAGATTTTGAAGATTTTAAAAGGAATATAGAAACTTTGAAAAAGAATAAATATGGGTTTGCAGTAAAATATATGGAGGTAAATAGAATTATGGATATTAAAGAAAAAGCAAAAATGTTTGCGATACAAGCTCATATGGGACAAGTTAGAAAAAGTGAACCTGATAAACCAATGATAGTGCATCCAATTGGAGTTGGGCAACTTTTGGAATCATTTGGATATGATGATCATGTTGTGGCAGCAGGGTATTTACATGATGTTGTAGAAGATACAAAATATACTATTGAGGATATTGAAAAAGCATTTGGTAAGGATATTGCTAACTTAGTAATGGGAGCTTCTGAACCTGATAAATCGTTATCTTGGGAAGATAGAAAAAGGCATACAATTGAAGAAACAAAAAAACTTCCTCTTAGAAATAAATTAGTTATATGTGCTGATAAAATTAACAATTTAGAAGATTTATTTTTAAAATTTGAAAAAAGTGGTAATAGAGACTTCAGTGCTTTTAAAAGAGGAGAAAAATTACAAGAATGGTATTATACAAGTATTTATGAAAGTTTAATAGCAGGAGAAGATCAATATTTACCTATATTTGAAAGATTAAAAGACATCTTAGATAATGTGTTTGCTAAAAAAGAAGATTTATTTTTAAGAGATACCATCTTTGTAGATAATCAAGATTATTATGCAAAATTAAGAAAATTACATGCCCAAAAGATTGAATTACAAAAACTTAAATCATTAGTAACACTTCCTAAACCTTTTGTTGTTGAATTTAGTGGGACACCTAGAACAGGAAAAACTACCACAATAAATAATTTGTATGATTTCTTTAAAAAAGGTGGTTTTGATGTATCTTTAATTGAGGAATTTACAACATCAAAATATTATAAAGAAAGTTTAAAAAGTAAGTTTGATAATATGGGATTAGCCGATAAAAATATTGCGATTATTGATGAGGTATATAAACAATTACAATCAGCTCTTGCTTCTGGAAAAGAAATCATTTTGATTGATAGATCTATAAATGATAGACAAATATGGAATTATGAAAAATTTGCTCGTGGTGATATGCCAAAGGAACAATATTTAATGGCTAGAGATAAATACTCGCAAATTTCAAAAGAATTAATAGACTTTTTAGTGATTACTTATGCTGATTCATTAATTTCTTTAAGAAGGGATTATACTTCTAGTTTAGCTTTAGAACAAAGAACGTTCTTAAATCAAGAAAATATTGATGAATATAATAATTGTTTAAATTCATTACAAGGATTATTTGCAGATAGCGTTGATTCTTATTTGTTATTAGATACTACTAATATGTGCATGAATGATGTTTCTATTGAGGCTACTTCACAAATACTTCCTGTTATTAGAAAACAATATATAAAGGCTTTTCAACAAAGGTATAATCTAAAATAACAACCACGACTTTTAGTAGTGATTGTTATTTTTTTGAAAACGTTAATAAGAATTAATCATGTAAAATGCCAGATAAAGTCAATAAATATTCGTTTTATTTCAATGAAAAATCATCTCTATCTAGAGATGAAATATATTTGAATGTCCGAAAAGTTCGAACAGATTCGTCATTGGAGGGGCCTACCGGATTTGAACCGGTGCTCAGGGAGTTGCAGTCCCTTGCCTTACCACTTGGCTAAAGCCCCATTAGGCATATCAGAAGATATGCTTTAATTTTATAATAACAGGTTTTAATTGTCAATTCTTTTTAATTAACTGATATAACAACTTCTTTATTTCGAATTTTTATAATAAAATCAAGTTTAGTATTATATAGTAAATTACTAGGTACTTCATAAATCTTAACATCTTTTAAGCCTGATTGGCCTACTTTTTGTAATTTGGTTACAGAATGCTTTGTATCATCAGGGCGTAACCCTCCAGATAAACTATAATCATAACTTAGTGAAACAAAATCTTCATAAAAGTCTTTCTCACTATTCTTATAATATGAAGTGGTATCATCCAATTTAAGTTCATCTTTTATAATTGCTAAGACATAGCCCCCACGAGGAACTATAACATCTTTAGTAGTAGTACAAACATTATTAGAACAGCTTTCATACTCATATGGATAACTAGTTTTAATCTCTATATCTTTTAAAGTAAACAGACTATTTCCCAAAGTAGTACCTTTAAGATTTATTTCAGAATTAATTTTAGTTTGACCAATATTTTCTTGTTTAATTATGTTATTAGGTCTAATGTTAATATTTTTATACCTTGTTACTAGTTTCCCTTCTTTTTGAGTTAAATCATTTAAAATACGGATTTGATAATTTCCTCTTATTTGATTTTCTTTTAATTCATATACTAAAACATATTCCTCACCAGGATTATCTTTATCGTTATGAGGAAGTATTTCACCTTGGTAAGGTTTACCAATATCTAAGAAACGAAACACTTTATCATAGTTAGGATAAATATCTTCATCCCCTACAGTTATTCTAAAGTTTGATTTATCAATTGCCATGGCTTGTCCATTATTGATAATACCAATTTTAACAGCTAGGTAGTACTTGTTGGGAGTAATAATATCACCATGATAATCAACATTAGTTATATAACTATCTTTTAATGATAAAGTAAAATTAGAAAGGGAAAAGGCTTGATTAGATGAATAAGTTTTGTTATAAACTTGAAATTGTAAAAATAAGGAAATAGCAATAATAAGAATTAATAAAGCAGATAAACAGGTAAAAACAAATTTATTTTC
>CANRLI010000019.1 GCA_947631475.1 uncultured Bacilli bacterium
TTCTATATGTTTTTTATTGCAAGACTTATTTTCATTTCTTTTTTATTAACTGAAATTTAACTTTTCAATTGAAGAATCTTATATTTTTTCCATATTAAATATTTAAATTAAAAAAAGTATGATATAATGAAGCTATAGGAAAAATTGAATAAAAAGGGAAAACATCAATTTAGGAGGAAAAAATGAAAAATTTAAAAATTAAAATTGATATTTTGCCTAATCAATTTTTGAAATCTGATGGCACTTTTGATAAGGAAGGAGCCCTTA
Source organism: uncultured Bacilli bacterium (assembly GCA_947631475.1). Lineage (GTDB taxonomy): Bacteria > Bacillota_I > Bacilli_A > RF39 > UBA660 > Coprovivens. The sequence goes on from CANRLI010000019.1 coordinate 268, forward strand.
AATTTTCCGGTCGAGTAGCCGGTGTATGTTACGCTGAAGAAGGCTATGCCGAACTTGAAAATGAACCCGAAGAAAAGAATACTGATCGCGTAAATAAGACCTTAAAAGATGGACATCATAGTGTTTATGATCATATATTTATAAATTTTAACTTGCAAAATGTCCCTAAAATATTAGCTATGGCTTTAAATAACGAGCATCAGTATACGACCAGTGAAAAATCAGCAAGGTTTAAAACCATAATAAAAAAAGAAGGCTCAATCATTACGGATGTTGAAACAAAGCTTTACCAAAAATGGCTTAATATATTTCAAATTCAAATTAAAGAAAAATATGGAAAATTTTATAGTGAAAAGAAGATTATCAAATTAGCTCAAGAAAATGCTAGATATTTAGTAACTGTTTTTATGCCAACCCAAATGATTTATACTACTTCTTTTAGACAAATAAATTATATTGCTTCTTGGATGTCTAATTATATAGATGAAGTAAATTGTAATGATTTATTTGAATTAAAATTAGCATACTTTACTAGACAATTTCTTGATGAATTAAAGCGACTAAATGTCTTAGAAGAAAGATTGATGAGAAATGAAAAAAATCGCAAATTATCTCTCTTTGGCACAGATTTAGATCAAATAGAAGAATATTTTGGTTATGTATATTCAACTAATTATAAGGGCTCTTTTGCTCAATTAGCCCAAGCCCATCGCCATCGTACTCTTGATTATCAGATGGAACTTTTAGATGAAAAAGAATTTTTTGTTCCACCAATTATTGCTGATTCCAAGCTGTTAGTTGATGAATGGCTTGGCGATATGCAATTGGTTGAAAAAGTTAATCCTCAAGGAGAAATTGTAAAAATAAATGAATCTGGTAAATACGATGACTTTATTTTAAAATGCAAAGAAAGACTATGTAGTGCTGCTCAACTTGAAATAATGAATCAAACTAGAGAAACCCTTTTAAAATATAAAAAGGCTTTAGAAGTTGCCCATAATCCTTTAGCTATAGATATTGAACGCTATTCTCATGGTGCTAGATGTACATTCCCTGATTTCCAATGTCCAAAAGATTGCCAATTTAATGAAGGAAAAACATTGACTAGAAAGATATAATATGGAAAAAGGCAAATTAATTGTTATTGAAGGAGCTTGCGATGGTATTGGTAAAACTACGCAATATGAGTTACTATGTAAACATTTACAAAGTGATGGTATCGCCATTGCTAACCATCACTTTCCCTCATATGGCACATCGCAAGGAGCTCCTGTTGAAAAATACTTAAAAGGGGAATTTGGTCAACCTAATGAATTATCACCTTATTTCATTAATAGCTTATATGCTAATGACCGCGGTGTTACCTGGTATTCATCTTTAAAGCAATTATATGACCAAGGTAAGACAATTTTATTAGATCGTTATACAACATCAAGTCTTATATATCAATCTGCACTTATTGATGATATTGAACAAAAAAAACAATTTATTGATTATGTTATTGATTTTGAATATCATAAAATTGGGATTAAAGAGCCGGACAACGTTATATTTTTGCATGCGCCCTTTGCTTTAGCAACAGCGGTTAGAAAATCTCGCCAGCAAAACGAAGGCATTGCCAACGATATTCATGAAAGTAATTTAGCTTTTATGCGCAAAGTTTACCAAAATGCAATGTTTATTGCTGATTATTTATCATGGCAAAAAATACAATGTAACAATGGAAAACAAATGCGTTCTATTGATGATATTCATGATGAAATATACAAATTAGTTAAGAAAAAAGATTAACTAAGCTCCTTTACAAATACTAAAAAATATAGGATATGTGATTGAATGATAGATAAAATATTAAATTATCAAAACTTACCTAAAAATGAATTAGCGGCTTTAAAAGAAATGATTATGCAATCAAATGATGCCCGTTTAATGTTTTTATACCTTTATTACGTTGACCACGAATATCTAGAAGATATTAGTACAAAAATATTAAAAACAGGCAATTTCCGCTACATTCATTTTTTGTTGCGTTCTTTTAAAATTCCTAATTATCATTCTTTAATCGATTATATTTTAAGTCATAATAATGATGTTCAATATTTATTTAATATCCTCTATGATGTTGACTATCTAGATAAGAATTATCGTCTGCAAATAATTAATAAATTAATAACCTTAAATAATGATAAATACCTATTAAAAGCCATGTATTATTACTTTATTATTTTAAAATTAGATGATAAAGAATTATTTAATAAATTGCAGTTACTTTGTCAAAGTAAGTTTAATATTTCCATCAATAAAGATAATTATAAAGATCTTTTAGAAGCCTTAGTCCATCAAGAAATTGTTGAACCTAAATATTTTAGTCCTAACTGTTATCATGGTCATAATGGATATACTCCTCATTTAATTGTTTGTCATATTACTCATTCTTATGCTCAAGCTATTAAACGTTTCTATGATGAAACCTCGCAAGTATCAAGCCATTACATTATTAGAAAAGATGGACACATTAAACAAGTTGTTTCCTTAGACGATAGCTCTTGGGCTAATGGAACTTCTCTTAATGAAGATAGTGATGTCTATTATAAATTTGCTTCGTCGTCTTTAATAAATAAGATTAAAAATAATGCTAATTATTTTACTTTTTCAATCGAATATGAAAGTTTTGATGGTTCTTTAACCAAAGAACAAATAAGTTCTAGCATTAAAGTCATAAAAGAGATAATTAAATACTTAAAAGATAAATATAATTATGATTTTCCAATTGATAGAGAACATATCCTTGGCCATACTGAGGTTAATCCTATTGTAAGAACTAAATGTCCTGGGATTAATTTCCCTTATGATGAAATTATTAATCATCTAAAGAATTAATTATCTTTACAAAATAGTGTAGAGTAGCTATACATTTTTTCTTTATTTACCTCTTTAAAAAATTTACATAATATTTTTTTAATGATATTATTATAATAGAGGTGTAGGTTTATGAATGGACAAAACAATAATGGTTCACAATTTCCTTTTCCATTATCAAATAATGATAATACACAAACAAAACCTACGCCAAAAACTAAAAACAAATTTTTCCCTGAAGAATTAATAAATGCTGATGCTTATAAAAATGTTAATTCAGCTTCCTCATCTAACGCTAATAGTCAGTTTATTAGCCATGCGACATGGGAAGTAGGGCAGAATAATAATTCTAATCAAGGCGTAGATAATTCTTTAAATGCGTCATATCCTTCTACTTCAGAAAGCCCTGAAGTACTTAATTTATTTGACGAAGATATTGAAACATTAGTTAATGACGTTAATGCAAATAATGCTGCTCCTAATGTTGCCTCTTCATCACCATCAACTTTCGCGGCTCATAATCCAACTAATGAGATTGTTAATCCCCCTAGTAGTGAACAATCACCCCTTACAACTTCTTTACCAGATCAATGGGTAAATGAACAACCTTTAAGTATGGGAGCGTTGGGGGCTATTCCTCCAAATCCTGAAGATGCACCCAAAGAAGTAGTTGAAACATCTAAATATTTTAATCAAGATGTTAGCCCAACTGTTGCGCCACCTCCAGCTCCTATTAGTCAACCAACTAATCCATTAGATAGATTTGCCCAACCAGCGCCAGTAATCGATGAAATTAAAATTGCCAAAGAATTTGTCGGTCCTAGCTATCAAAAAATTACGATGGCGCCTTTTTCGTTCGCCGGGTTTATTTTTGGCAGCCTTTACTTCCTATATCGTAAAATGTATTTAATAGGAATTATTATCTTTATTATAGATTTAGTGTTACAAAATCTTCTTAAAGCGCCAATTTCCTATATTGCTGTTCTTATTTTTCATCTAGTTATAGCTTTAATAGTTAATCAATTATATTTAAAAATTGTCTCTAAACGTATTCAAAAAATAATTAAGCAAAACCCTAAAAAGAATGAATATGAAATAAGTCAAATAGCTAAAAAACGTGGGGGAACTAGTTTACTTTTAGCTATCATTATTTCTATGGGATTAAGTTTTGTTGCAAGCGCTACCTTTGGGATATATAAACTATCTAATTTTTTAGATAAATTTACTACTAACTTAAATAATAGCCCAAACACTGAATACAAAGGTGTCTTAGTTTATGAACCTTTTGCTATCGATAAGACATTTAACATCTCTATTCCAGCGGCCTTTAGTAATAAAAGTAGTAACAATATTTTAACATACGAGTATATCCCTAATCCTGATGGAATCCTTAATAGTTGTGAATTATCATTTGGTGCTATTAAAGGATATACGAGTGGGGAAACCTTAATTAAACAAATAGCACAATTTAATAATGATTCTGAAGGTGTCACAACTTTAGAAAGTAAAAATATTACTTGGTATAACTTCTATACTGAAAATAATTTAGAAAGAATATATTATCGTGGAACAACTATAAATAATAAAGCCTTATTACTTTCATATTCTATTGGTCAAGACGTTACAAGTGACGTTTGTGATACCTATTATGTTGAAATTCTTGATTCCATATCTAAAAAGAACGAAAACTGACCACTAGTCGGTTTTCTTTTATATTATTTTCCTTTTTATCATAGTATAATTATAGTAAAGAGTAATTCAATTTTACCTTATAAAGTGCTATAATTTTAAGGAGGGATGCCTATGAAAACTATCAACGATTTAAAACAATATGACACGTTTAGATATAAAAAATATCAAATTATGTATTTAGAAAACAGTATTAAAGTAACTTATTTTTTTAGTATTGATAACTTAACAGACTTTCAAACAGAACTTGAAATACCTTGTAAAAATGATCATCTTGATCAAAATTATGTATCCATTTTAGCTTTTAATATAGGTTTAGTAGAATCAATTAGTTATTGGAAGTGTACTTGTCCTCATAATTATATTATTGAATGTGGTCACATTGATTCTAAACAAGAACAATTTTTTAAAAAATTATTTTACTATGGTTTAGGTGAATTTTTCTATATTAATAAACTTAATGTTTCATTTGATAATTTTATTTCTTTTCAAAATACCCAAACCCAACTTGTTTTACCTAAAATCGCATACCAAGGTTCTGGTAATATAATTGGCGTTGGGGGAGGTAAAGATTCTTGTGTTACTTTAGCTTTATTACAAAATGAACCTTCTAATGAGGTATTTATTATCAATCCTAAAAATGTCATGCATGAATGTGCTAAAATAGCTGGTTATGATGATCAACAAATCATTAATATTAAACGACGCCTTGATCCCCAAATAATAGAATTAAATAAGCAAGGTTTTCTAAATGGGCATACACCATTTTCGGCGATGGTTGCTTTTGTTTCCTATCTAACAGCCTATTTAAATAATAAAAAGAATGTTATTTTATCAAATGAATCCAGTGCCAACGAGACAAATGTTAAAGGCCTTAAAGTTAATCATCAATATTCTAAATCTTTTGAATTTGAAAATGATTTTCGTAATTATCAAAAAGAATATTTAGGCGATATTATTAATTATTTTTCTTTACTTAGACCTTTAAGTGAATATCAAATTGGTATGTTATTTGCCAAATATACTCAATTTCATAACGTCTTTAAAAGTTGTAATGTTGGCAGTAAAAAAGAGCCATGGCATTGGTGTGGCAATTGTGCTAAATGTCTATTTGTCTATTCTTTATTAAGTCCCCATTTATCTAAAAAAGACTTAGTTAATATTTTTAATAAAGATTTATTTGCTGATCCTAATCTATTAGAAACTTTTCAAGAATTATTAGGTTATTTAAATGTTAAACCATTTGATTGTGTAGGGACATTTGCTGAAATTAATTATGCTATTTACCAAACTATCAATAAAGCAGATAAAACCCAATTACCATTTTTACTTCAATATTACTATGAACATTATTACAAAGATTTAAGCTCATTAAATTTAGAAAAATATTGGAATACCGAGCATAATCTTGATGCCAAATATGAACAAATAGTAAAGGATGCTATCTATGATTGAAAAAATAATAAATAAATTAAAAAATCAAAAAATTATCATCTTAGGTTTTGGACGAGAAGGGCAATCTAGCTATCGTTTTATTCGTAAGTATCTGCCTAGCCAACCTTTGACAATCGCTGATCAAAATGATCTTGATTACCAAAACAATCCTCTTCTTAAAGATGATCAAAATTTAACCATTATTACAGGCACTGCTTATTTAGATAATTTAAATGATTACGATCTTATTCTTAAAACACCTGGTATTTCCTTAAATCATCTTGATATTTCAGCCATAAGCTCCAAAATAACTTCTCAACTAGAACTATTCTTAGAAAACGCTCGTCAAAAAGTTATTGGTGTCACAGGAACCAAGGGCAAAAGTACGACTTCATCATTAATCTATGAAATCCTAAAAACCCAATATGATGTTGTCTTAGCAGGAAATATTGGTAAACCAATTTTTGATTTAGATCTTAACAATGATCATCAATTATATGTTTTAGAAATGTCAAGTCACCAACTAGAATATCTTCATTATTCACCTCATGTCGGCATTGTTTTAAATTTATTTGAAGACCATCTTGATCACGCTCTAACCGTTAGTCATTATCATGAAATTAAATTACATATGTTTTCCTATCAAACTGAAGATGATTATATGATCTATTGTTCTTCTAATGAAACTTTAAATAATTTAATAAATCAGCATTCTTTTTTAGGTCAACGATATCCGGTAAATAGATTGGGTACTGATCCTGATGCCAAAATGAGTTTAATCAAAGATAAAATATACTACAACAACGAATTTGTTTTCACTAAAGATCTTAAACGTCATCTTCTTGGTATCTATAACTTAGAAAATATTATGGTTGCTTTCTTAGTAGGCAAGATATTTAATATTCCTAATGACAAGATATTACATACCATTGCTGAATTTCAACCATTACCATATCGTATGGAATATGTTGGGACAGTTAATGATATCAAATTCTATGTTGATACACTTGCTACTATCCCTGTTGCTACTGAAGCCAGTATCGAAGCTATAAAAGACGTCGACACTTTAATCTTTGGTGGTCTTGACCGAGGTATTTCATACCAAGACTTTATTACATATTTACAAAAATCTTCGATTAATCACTTTATTTGTATGCCCAAAACTGCTTACGATATAGGTGCTAAACTAGATTCTAGTAAAGTTCACTATGTAAAAACACTGGCTGAAGCGGTATCTTTAGCCAAAAAAATAACCGCTCCACATACATCTTGTCTTTTATCACCAGCCGCTGCTAGTTATGAATATTTTAAAAATTATCAAGAAAAAGGGGACAAATTTAAAGAATTAGTCTTAAAAGAAGATAAAAATAACTAAAACATATTTAAATATCTAAAAAATTATTGTATAATAAGAAAAGAATAAGGTGGTTAATGTGATGAATGAAAAAATAATACCTAGTCTTAAACTAATTTTTAAGCCTTTAGTTATGTATTGCGGTGAATGGGAATTACTAGATGGTCTTAGTGATATTTCTCTTTATAAAAAAGATAAAAATCTTTTTGATGATTTTATCGAAAGAAATTATTATTTGCCTTTAAGTGTTATCTTCAAAGATGATGACCTTACCAGAAGTTTTAAATATGAAATATGTTCAACATTAGGCGTAGGAGGTCGTACCTTAGCATTTTCTAAAAAAGCCTTTTTACGTAATGTTATATCTAATATAGATGATATTGTTATTTCTAGTGGCGAAGATATCTTTAAAAAATTAAAAAAAGCTATTCGTACGCGAAAAGATATCTATCGTGATGTATTCAAAAACAACAAAGAATCAATTTATTATGATGAGATATATCAAGAATATAAAAATAGCCAATTAGATATGAAATTTGATGAATACGTTCGTTTATGTCAAAAGAAATATACAAGACTTTTAACTGGTTATAATGCTGTCTTAGATTTATTTGATAAATCAATTGATATTGATAAATTTATCAGTTGCTTCGATCCAAGTCAATTATACTTATTTACTGTTTATTCCATTTTAAAAAATAGTGAAATATACTTTGAAAAGTATGGTAAACTAGATTATAATGTCACAACGATAGATAATTACCAAGATTTAGTTAAAGAAATAAGAAATGAAGATAAATTTTATAACTCTAGTATCAAAGTAAATAATAAAATTTATACAATTGATGATTTATTTGCTGAATATACCAAACTGTTAAATAAAGTTAAGTAAAATAGATAAATATATCTATTTTTTTTCATTTATGTTAAAATATTTTTGTAAAGTAGAGTGATAATTATGCGTGAACAAAAATATGCTAACGTTTTAGAAAAATATGAAGAAGAACATCAAAAAAAGAATAAGCCAACTAAAACAAATAAACCCCAAGATGATCAAAAAGAAAATGCTGAAAAACTTTCTTCAACCCGCGAAATAAAATACCAAAAAGTGCAAGATGAAATTAACAAAACCAAAAAAACTACTAAAAAAAAGATGATTGAAGAAGAACTAGATGAATTACAAAACACCCCTAAGACTTCAACTAAAAAAGCTAGTTCCAAGTCTTCATCATCTAAGCCATCAGCTAAAACTAAAACCACATCTAAAAAAGTTTCATCTTCATCTTCGCCATCCCGTAAAAGTAGCCAAAAGACGACAGAAAAATCTTCTAAAGCAGCTGATTCAACTCCTGTTAAAATCGAACAAGTTAGTGGTTCAAAAGATCTTGATGATATCTATCTAACTTCTTCTTTTAAACCATTCAAGAAAAGATTTAAAGTTAGTAAACTTATCTTTTCTCTTATTAAAGTCATTATCTTCTTCGCTATATTAGGAGCTATTGGTTACTTTGTTGCTTATCCTTTATATAAATTTTATCTTTCTTCTAAACCCCAGAATATTTTTATAAGTACCATTGACTATGCGACAGATAGGTTAATTTCTAGTCAAATAACCGAAGATAACCCTAATGCTAATATTCATTTAAAACTTAACAACAATCAAATGATATTACAATTATTAGGTGGCTTTGATTATGCTATAAATGCTTCTAATCTTCAACTTTCTAATGCCGCAAATAATAATAAAAACTATGATATTTACTATCATAATAAAAAAATATATTATTCCCCTCAGTCAGTTGATACCACAATTAATAGTTCATCACAACTAACCGAGACGGACTTTAAATATATCGTTAACAAAACTTCCGAAATCTTAAAATCCCTTATTATTCCTGAAAAATTATCTAAAGAAGCTGATGAAATAACTGTTAATGGTAAAACTATCAAAGTTATTAGAAACACTTACGAAATAGATAAAGAGACTGCTGAAATCATTACTAAACGTTATTATGATGCTATTAGAAATGATAATAAATTAATTGCTTATCTTGCTCAAAGTAATAATAAGACAATTAGTGAATATAAAGATTATTTACAAAGAGTTAATATTAAATATTCTGATCAATATAAAACCGCCATTAATATTTACGTATCTTCTAAAGCTCAATTTGTCGGACTTGATTATGAAAAAAATGGTTTCCGTATCTTTTACTATTATCAAGATAATAATGACTTTAATTCATACCTTAATTTAAACGGAATAAAAACCTGTTCTAATGAAGATCATTGTCTAGCTAATGATAACTTTATCTTAGAAGTAAATGGTACCACTCAAGAAAATAATATTACTAATTTTAATGTTTTATATAACAATAAAAATATAGCTAATTTTAAATTAACTAACTTTAAGATGATTAAGTAATAATTACTCTTTCTTTATCTGATTAATAATTGTATAATAAAACATAAACCTTTATAAAAAGGAAAAGAACTCTATAAATATAATAATATAAGTAGGAGGGATAATATTGGCAACAATTTTAGAGGTTAAAAATTTAAACAAATCATTTGGCCAAAAAAAGATTTTAAAAGATGTCTCATTTTCAATTGACGAAGGTGCAATTCTTGGCTTTATTGGTCCTAATGGAGCAGGTAAAACAACGACCATTAAACTTATTTTAGGCTTACAATCAATTGATAGTGGGGAAGTTATCATTAATGGTTTTAACATAAAGACTGCCTTTGAAAAAGCCATTGCTCGAGTAGGGGCCATTGTTGAAAATCCAGATTCATATATGTATTTAACTGGTCGTAAAAATCTTGAATTAATTGCTAACACTTATCAAGATGTCTCAAAAGAAAGAATAGATGAAGTAATTAAAATTACGGGTTTAGAAAATCGTATTAATGATAAAGTTAGTAAATATAGCTTAGGTATGCGACAAAGGCTTGGTATAGCTGCATCTATCATCAATAAACCCAACTTACTTGTTTTAGATGAACCAACCAATGGTCTTGACCCAGAAGGTATTAAAGAACTTAGAGATTTATTAAAAGACTTAGCTCAAAAAGAACATATGGCAATTTTAATATCTAGTCATAATCTTGCTGAATTAGAAAGTTTTTGCTCTGATGTTTGTATCATCAAAAATGGCGAAATTATTACCACATCTTCAATTAAAAAATTAAAAAAGAGTGATAAATCATTTTATCTTATTGAAGTAGGCAGTACCAAAAAAATTAAGAAACTTCTTAAAAAAGACGATACGATAATTGATGAAAATCATCTTCGTGTTTTAAGAGAAAAAAATGAACTAGCTAATTTTATAAAAAAATTAGTTGCTGAAGATATAGATATCTACGAAGTAAAATTATTAGAAATGACTTTAGAAGAAGCATTCTTAAAAAAGGCAGGAGGTAATATCATTGATTAACTTAATTAAAAATGAATTAACTAAAATTTTTCATAAAAAAGCCATTTATATTATAGCTATTATATCAGTTGTTTTTACCTTCATTAGTACAGGTATTATCTATTTAGCTGAAAACTTAAGTAATATTGCTGAATCAGATAATTATTATCAAATTCTTGAAGAATCATTAAAGAGTTACGATTTAAATAATCGTGAAGAACTTAATTGGTATATTGACGAAAAAACTAATATTGATGTTCATAATGCTGCTAAAGAATTTCCCACTGATTCATGGCAATACTATATGATTTCTAGTAATGCTTATGAATATCTAAATAAAATGAATGTTGCTAAATACCTTGATAAAGATGATGAAGCATACAACACTTTAAAAGAAGCATTTGATGAATATTTAGAACAAATTAGAAATAATGATTGGCAATATTTTGTTAATCAAGAAAAAGAAAGCATCTTAAATACAATTGCTGAAACTCAAAACGAATTAGCTGATTCTTCTTTAAGTGAAGAAGAACGTGCTACTTTAGAAAATAATTTAGCTGTTAGTAATATTAACTTAGAAGGAGTTAATTATCGTTTAGAAAAGAATATTCCTTATGATAATAGTAATGCTTCTAATCTTGTTAGTGAATATGTAACATCTGCTATAATGTATTTAGATACAAATAAAGATGAAGAAAGCTATATTAATCGTGAAGATCTTATAAATAAAAGAAATACTGAAGAAACTTATTACACTACGAAATACAAATTAGAAAATAATATGCTTGAAGATTCAATGTTCCAAGCTAATTCTTTATTATATGCTGATGCTGCCACGCCAATATTATTTATTGTTGTTGTTATTGTTATGATTGCTGGTACAATCGTTAGTGAAGAATTTAATAAAGGAACGATTAAACAACTATTGTTAAGACCTTATTCTCGTTTTAAAATCTTACTTAGTAAATATATTACTTGTTTAATTGTCTTTATTCTCTTTATTCTATTCTATGAATTGGTTAGTTTCATAGCTTATGGTTTAAGTCTAGGCTTTAAATCATATAGTTTACCGATTATCATTTATAATTTTACAACTCATCAAGTAATGGAATTAAACCTAATTAAGGGTATTTTAATGAACTTTGTTAGTATTTTACCAGTATACATTATAATTTTAACTTTAGCATTCTTTTTAAGTACTCTTATTACTTCAAGTGGTATTGCACTTACCATTAGTTTCTTAGTATATATCTTTAGTGATATTCTAAATGGTTTAATATCACTTACCAATTATAAAATATTGCGTCTTTTCCCAACTATGTGTTGGAACTTTAACGAATATCTTTTCGGAAATATACCGGCCGATAAATACCTTAACTTTCCAATGGCTTTAATTGTTACAATTATTACTTTCTTAGTCTTATTCGTTAGTTCCTTCCTTATCTTTAAACATAAAGACATTAAAAACCAATAAAAAATCACATGATGTGATTTTTTATTTCTTTTTATTAATAATTTTTGTTGGATCAATTTGATGACCTTTAAATGCTTCTAAGACTTCAATAGGAATAGCAAAAATAATAGTATTTGATTGATCAGATGAAACATCATTAATTGTTGACAAAGTCCTTAAATGTAAAGCTCCTGGTGTTGATGACATAATTGTGGCGGCTTTTGCTAAATTTTCTGAAGCTTCAACTTCACCAGCTGCTTTAGTAATAACCGCTTGTTTTTCTCTTTCAGCTTCTGCTACTTTGGCAATCACACGTTTCATTTCTTCTGGTAATGAAACATCCTTTAATTCGACATTTTCAACCTTAACGCCCCATGGATCAGTCGCTTTATCAATAATGCCACAAATTTCATTACTAATCTTTTCACGTGCTCCTAATAATTCATCTAAAGAAACTGCCCCAACCGCATTACGCATTGTTGTTTGTGCTAATTGAGAAACAGCATAACGGAAATCCTCAACAGCTAAAATAGCTTTAGAAGCGTCAAAAATACTAAAATAAATAACGGCATTAATTTTAACTGAAACATTATCCTTAGTTATAACTTCTTGCTCAGGTACATCAATAACCTTTGTTCTAATATCAACTTTTCTATAACTTTCTAATATTGGTAAAACAATGTGCCATCCTGGATTTAAAATTCTTTTAAATCTACCAAAACAAAACAAGATACCTCTTTCATATTCGTTAATTTGTTTAATTGATGCTAATAAAACAATTCCAACAATAATTATTAAAAATACAACTAAAACCATCGTAAACTCCTTTCTATATCAATAATATCATAAAATATTATGTTTTGTTATTTAAATAATGCTTAAAAATCTTTCTTATGATATAATAATATAGAATATAAACTAGGAGTTGGTTACAATGGGTTTAATTAATATTTCTAAAAATAAAAAAAATAAAAAGCAACGTTTCATTCAATCAGTCGATAATTACAATATGAATAATGGAAATTATGTTAATTTCAATAACCAAAATATGAATTATAATAATAATTATCCATCTAATCATCAAAATAATTATATGGCTAGTCAAACTCCTGATACTTATAGTCCATCTAATTTAAATAATGAAGCTATTACTCCTTCCGAAACACCTAATCCAGCTAATTATGAATCCACAGAAGTCTTAGCTGAAGATTTACCGGAAACTTTAGATGAAAATGAAGCTTTAGAATCATCTGCCCAAGAACCAATATTAGATCCTTTAAATAATGCCAATAATCCGATTCCTGTAAACCCAACTTCTGCTCCTATAATCGAAGAAGAGGAAGATGATGAAGAGCTTAATGCTAAAGCTAGTATTTTTGCTGTAGCTGGTTTAGTAATAGGAATGGTTCTTAAACCAGGTCAAACGATTATTAATAATAATAAAAAATATAAAAGCTTTTCTAAAGCCTTAACGGTTACGATATGTTTAACTATTATTACCTTACTTGCTTGTATTGGAGTTAGAATTTTAATTGGTTCCTTTTCTAGATCATATAGTGCCATTACCGGTTCTTATAGCATTAATTTTAACTTGGGTAATGTTTTTGATCTTGCCAATTACACACAATACCTAATAATTGCTTTTATTGCTTCCTTTGTAAGTATCTTTGTTATATCTCTTATTTACTATGCTTCATCTTTCTTTAATAGTAAAGGGGTGCATTTTGGCTCTTATTTAGCAGTCAGTAATGTTACAGTAATTCCTTTAATAATAGGTATTGTAATTTTAAACCCTGTTTTATCTATACTTTCTAATTATCTAGGAATAATAGGTATTATTGTCCCATTTATTTACTCCTTAATTTGTTTTATTATTGGTATTAATCAAATTCTTAAATTTAAGAATCTTAATTCCCAAATTTACTATAATGTCTTTAACATATCATTAATTATCTTTGTTATGTACATAATCGTTATGATTCTTATGCATTTTAATATTCTAATCATGCCTGATATCATAATCTAGAAGAGGGGAAACCTCTTTTTTTAAAAATAAAAAAATCTCTTTAAAGAGATTTATTAATAAATTGGTGACCCGTACGGGATTTGAACCCATGAATGTATGCGTGAAAGGCATATGTGTTAACCACTTCACCAACGGGCCAAAAATAAATGGTGGGCCTGGGGGGACTTGAACCTCCGACCTCACGCTTATCAGGCGTGCGCTCTAACCAGCTGAGCTACAAGCCCATTTATTAGTAGCTTTTTTAATTTTACCTTAAAAAAACCCTTTTGGCAAATTTTATTCAAAATATCAGCCTTTTTTCTTGCTGACTAGTTAAGTATACCAAGACTAATTAAAAAATGCAACAAAAAATTTGCAAATTTAGTAAATAATTATATAATAAAAATAATTTTAAAATTTAACATTGGAGGTGCAAAAATGTCTAATATTCTAACCAGTTCCGTCAAACAAAAAATCTTGACAAGTTTTATCAAAGATTATCCTAAAAATGATCTAACAAAAGATTACCTAGAATCCTTAATTCAACAATTAATTCCCCAATCATCTGGCATAAATTTAATTAATTATAAAATTAAAGAAGATGGATCTCCAGCTGCCTGTTTTTATCCTAAAACAAATACTTTAATAATCCAACTTAAAAAATTAAAAGAATGGCTTTCTTCTAATCTCTCTATTCTAGAAGATACTAACACTCCTCAAGATATCAAAATTAAAGAAGCCTTTTTAATTTTATTTGTTATTGCTCATGAAATAGAACATTCCTACCAATACTTGTTTGCCGAAGGACTTGTAACATCACCTTACCAAAGCCTCACACTCGCTTATAAAGGAATTATGGATACTTTAAAACCTGCTAATTATCTTCTCCCTCGTCCTTTTAAACGTGCTAAAAAAGTTATTAGTTGCCTTTTATATAAAAAAAATGAAAACTTTCTAGTTTTAGAAAGAAATGCTAATATTGAAGCCCTAGACTTATTATGTAAATGTGCTCAAGCCTTAGCAATGAATGATATATATCAAATATTTAATGATATGTTAAATACTTTTATGACAATTGGCTATCAAGAAAGTGCTCTTGGGAGCTTTGCTGAAACCTATCAGAAATTGCTAATAAGTAATAAATATCGTCAAATATCGGTAGAAAAAACAATGACTGA
>CANRLI010000020.1 GCA_947631475.1 uncultured Bacilli bacterium
TTTCATAAACCCTCCTATTTAGCTTCGTACCAATCAGTACCATAATCACTACTAACTTTAAATGGTACATCTAGTTTAACACATGTTTCCATATTTTTCTTAACAAGTTTTTCTAATTCGTCTTTTTCTTCATTAACGACATCAAAGATTAATTCATCATGAACTTGTAATAACATTTTTGATTTTAGTTTCTTGGTTTGCATTTCCGCAAATATTTTGACCATAGCAATTTTCATAATATCAGCAGATGTTCCCTGAATAGGTGTGTTAAGAGCTATTCTTTCTCCACTTTGTCTAATCATAAAGTTCTTATTATTTAATTCATCAATTACTCTTTTACGATTAAATAAAGTTTTAACATAGCCATCTTTATATGCTTGAGCAATAATATCATCCATATATTTTTTAACACCTGGATATAATTCATAATACTTATTAATAAACTCTTTAGCCTCTTTAGCGCTTATTTCAAGGTTTTCGCCTAGACCAAAGCCACTAATACCATACACGATGCCAAAGATAACGGCTTTTGCTGTCTTACGTTGTAATTTAGTAACTTCTTCAGGTTTTATTCCATACATATCAGCAGCTACTCTAGTATGAATATCTTCATCGTTAATAAAAGCTTGTTGTAATTCTTTAGAACCACTAACATGAGCGAGGACACGAAGTTCCATTTGAGAGTAGTCAGCACTTAAAAATAAATCGTTTACTGGTAAAAAAGCTTTTCTAATTTTTTTACCTTCTTCATCACGAGCAGGAATATTTTGTAAATTAGGTTCAACTGATGATAAACGACCTGTTCTCGTTAAATTTTGTTTATAGATAGTATGAATCTTACCATCTTCACGAATATAACCACTTAATCCATCTATATAAGTACTTTTGATTTTAGATAAAGCTCTATATTCTAATATTTTATTAATTATAGGATGATAATTAACTAATTTATTTAAGATACTGACATCTGTTTTATAACCTGTTTGGCTTTTTTTAGCAAATGGTAAAGATAATTTTTCAAAAAGAATTATGCCTAATTGCTTAGGACTACTAATATTAAATTCTTCGCCCGCTAAATCGTATATTTCTTTTTCAATGTCTTTAAGACGAGATGCCATTTCATCGTTCATTTTATTTAAAATATTTTTATCAACTTTAACACCATCATATTCCATGTTGGCTAAGACAGTTATTAAAGGCATTTCAATATTATTATATAAATCAAGCATTCTTTCTTGTTCTAATTGAGTTAAGTATTTATCTTTAACATCATAAATAAAACGGGCTTTTAAAACAATGTCTTTTTTATCAAAGCCATTTTTTAAACTTTGGGAATAGAAATTGACTGTACTACCTTGACTGTTCATAAGATAAGCTATATCATCTTTGATATTAATATTAAGAAGATATGCAGCTATCATAATGTCTGATATAACATTTACTGATAAATCTTCATGTTTTAGTAAGACAAAATTCTTTTTTTGATCAAAAGTATGAATCCTTTTATCTTTTAATACATTAATAATATCTGGTAAGATGGTATTACTGATAAAATAGTTATTTTTAGAATCACAAATAGCTACACCTACAATATTTGCACCATGATAATTTTCGGCATCACATTCAATATAAAGAGAAATGTCTTCTTCTAAATTTTTTAAATCTGCGCTACTATTAACATTTTTATACTCTGTATTATTAGTCACAGGTTTAGAAGACTCAACATTTTTTTTAATCAAAGAAAAGAATTCTAAATCTTCATAAATATTATTAAGTTTAACTAAATCAGCTCCTTGATAAACTATTTCAGAAAGGTTGACATTTAAAGGTACTTCACGATAGATAGTAGCTATTTCTTTACTTATAAAAGCATTATCTTTATCAGCAATTAATTTTTCTTTGGTTTTTCCTTTAATCTCATCAATATGATTATATATATCTTCAATAGTAGAATAGGTTTTTAATAAATTAATAGCACTTTTATCCCCTATTCCTTTTACTCCTGGAATATTATCGGATGGATCGCCAGCTAATGCTTTGTAATCAATAATATGAATTGGTTCAAAACCCCAATCATCTTTAAATGTTTGCGGGTTATATTTAATGTAGTCTTTTTGTTTTAATAATTTAACATCCACAACATTACTTATCAATTGTAATAAATCTTTATCAGAGGAAATAATAGTGGCATCGTATTCTGGATCGTCTTCACACATTTTGGCAAAAGTACCAATAATATCATCAGCTTCGTAGGGTTCTAGTTCAAAATAAGGAACACCCATGGCTTTTAAAATGTCACGAGCTATGGGCATTTGCATTTTTAATTCTTCGGGAGTTGCAGCTCGGCCATCTTTATATGTAGCATACTTTTGCTTACGAAAATTTTTACCTATATCAAAAGCAACGGCAATATATTCAGGTTTTTCTTCGTGAATAATTTTATTCATCATACCAACAAAACCATATAGAGCATTAGTAGGAAAACCTTTACTATTTTTCATAATATTTCCTGTATATGCTGTTGCATAATAACTTCTAAACATTAAATTATTACCATCGACAAGAATTACCTTTTTCACAAATATCACCTATTTCTTATTATACCAAAAACTATTGATGAGATACTTGATTATCTTCTTTAAATTTTTGACAATTTTTAATAAATTCTTTAAATAAATTACTATACTGAGGAAGTATTTCAGGATGAAATTGAACGCCTATAATAAAGTTATCTTTTTTATTATACTCAATCCCTTCGATTAAACCATCAGACGACTTAATCGTCACATCAAAGATAGGACCAGCTTCACTAACGGTATTATGATGACCACTATTGACCATTATGGTTTCTTGGCCAAAAATATTATATAATTGCGAACCTTTAACAATATTAACACGATGAGCGAGAACATCATTATTATCCCTAGTTAATTCATAAGGCCAATGATTTTGATTAGAATCAATCGGTTTAATAATACGCTTTTCTTTCTTTAAATTAACAGAATACATTGCTAAAGTCTGCATACCTAGACAAATTCCTAAAATGGGTTTGTGCTGTTTAACAAAGTAATCAATTACTTCAAAATTAACAGGACGAACTCTTTGCCCACCTGGTAAAATTAAACCATCACACATATCTAGTGTTTCTTTAATTATTTTCTCATCATAAAAAGGAATTAATAAAGGAATACCACCACTATCATAAATAGCTTTAATATAATTGTTACCATAGCTATAAGTATCTTTAAAAGTACTATTGGTCATTAAATAATTACTGGTAGCTAAAATACCTATAATGGGTTTTACATCTTTCATTTAAAAACAACTCCTGAAATTTAAATATAGTATATATATTGTATCACAAACTTTTGATAATTAAATAAAATTATAGATTAATTTAAGATTATATGTTATTATTTATAATAGGAAAGAGGTTAAAAATGAAAAATGTTGATGTAAAAAAGCTATTAGTTTTTATTTTAATAATAGTAGCTATAGGAATTATAGGATTTGTAGCATTTAAATCACTTGGAAAAGATAAAATTAGTGATGAGGAAAAGGAGATTATTGAGAATTTAGGATTTAATTATTATGTTAATATGTCAAGAGATTATTCTTCTTTTTATGGAGGACTTGATTATTTATTTTCAAAAGACAAAGTAACATATGATGATTTGGATACGGGAGCTATTTTAAATACGGCGCTTACTTATGCTCAAGATAATAATTTAAATTTGACTATTCAATCAGGATATATGGATGGATTAGAAGATGAGAATTTATATGGTGATTTAGACAATTATGGTATTTATAATGCTCAAGGAATAAGGGATGCCATAAAAGAATTATTTGGTGTTGAATGGGATAATAAAAGTTCTATAAATACTTTAAATTTTATGTATGATTTTTATTACGATGGACTTTTTGATTTGTATTTAGTTATGCGTAATGATGTTATGGATTATACAGATTCAAATAGAAGTATGAATTATAAAATTATCGAAACTACTAAGAAAGATAATAAGTTATTAACAACCTTTGCTTTAGGATATATTTATGGGGATGGTAATACAATGAGTATTGCTAAAGACCCTAGTGGTGAAGAAATAGTTGTGGAAAATACTTCATCTGTTGAATTACCTGATGATAAACTTGATAGTTTTAATAAATATACTCTTACTTTAAAGCAGACAGATGATAAAAAATATGTCTTTGAAAGTATTGAAAAACAAAATTAAGATAGAAATATCTTTTTTTTAATGCAATAAAAAAAGTAAGCAGTTAAAATAGACTTAACTGATTACTTTCAGATAAATTATCTAAACAGCCTAAGGCTTTTAGTTTTTCCATAGAGGTAGTATTTACTTTACCACGTTCACGTAAATCTTCCATAGAAATGAATGGTCCACCTTGACGGGCTTTAACTATGGCATCAGCAACGTTTTCACCTAAGCCATCTAAAGCACGGAACGGAATGATTAAACCTTTTTGATCTTCAGTAATGACAAATTTTTTACCATCACTTTTATCAACATCGATATTTTTAAAATAGAAACCTCTTAAGCACATTTCTAAACAAATACATAAAGTTTCGCGAGTATCTACTTCTTTGTTACTTGCACTATTACCTTTTGCATCAATTTCATCAATTTTGTCTCGGATAGCATCGGCTCCTTTAATCATGGATTCTATATCAAATTGATCTCTTCTAATTGATAGGTAAGCACAATAATACCAAAGAGGATGATGAACTTTAAACCAAGCGATACGAAAAGCTGAGGTAACGTAAGCTGTAGCATGAGCTTTAGGGAACATGTATTTAATTTTATGGCATGATTCTATATACCATTCGGGGATATTAGCTTCACGCATAGTAGCCACATGCTCAGCCCACGTAACTGGATCACGAGAGGCTTTACCTTTACGAACAAATTCCATTATTTTAAAGGCTTTAGCTGGCTTCATTCCCCAAGCTATTAAATTAACCATAATATCATCACGACAACCGATAACATTTTTGAATGGCACTTGAATTTCACCTTGAGCGTTTGGAGTACATAAGTCACGGGCATTTCCAAGCCAAACATCGGTACCATGGGATAAGCCAGAAATTTTAATTAATTCGGCAAAGGTAGTCGGTTTAGTTTCTTCAAGCATTCCAAGAAGGAAAGAAGTACCAAATTCTGGAACACCTAAGGTTCCAGTTGGACAATATTTACGTCCATCTTTGTCAGTTAAACCACGTAAATCATAACGATTAACACCTAATATTTCGGGACCTGTAAATATTTTCATAGTATCAGGATCTCCTAAGTCAATTTTGGTAACATCTATTCCGGAAAGATCTTGTAACATACGTAAAACAGTTGGATCATCGTGACCTAGTATATCTAATTTTAATAAATCGGCTTCAATAGAATGGTAATCAAAGTGCGTAGTACGCCATGCACTATTAGGATCATCGGCTGGATACTGAAATGGCGTAAAATCCCAAACATCTTTATATCCAGGAACAACAACTATACCACCAGGGTGTTGACCAGTTGTTCTTTTTACACCGGTACAACCAACACTAATTCGTTCAACTTCAGGAATTCGGATAAAGGATTTGATAAGACCTTTTTTCTTTAAGTCATCTTTACTAGTAATATTTAAACCATAACTTTGAGCTTCTATTTTTAAAAGGTCGTATAATCTTTCTTCATAGAAACCTTGGACATAACCGAAAGCCGTTTTATCAGCGACTGTCCCAATTGTTCCAGCACGGTAAACATTATCGGTACCAAATAAAACTTTAGTGTATTCGTGGGCTGATGATTGATTATCTCCTGAGAAATTAAGATCGATATCGGGCACTTTATCCGCATTGAAACCTAAGAAAGTTGCAAAAGGCATGTCGTTACCTTCATGAACCATATCAGCATGACAAACAGGACATTTTTTAGCTGGTAAATCAAAACCTGAAGGATAATCTTCAACGTATGGTTTCCCCTTTTCATCTGCAAATTCGGAATGACAACATTTTGGGCAATAATAATGGGCAGGTAAACCATTACATTCTGTAATACCCATCATACTGGCAACAAAGGATGAACCAACTGAACCACGAGATCCTACTAAGTAGCCTTCATCGTTAGAATGTTTAACTAGTTTTTGAGCAATTAAGTAAATAACGTCAAATCCACCGCCAATAATGCCTCCTAAGGAAGATTTGGCTTTGATGGTCGCTTCTTCATCAGTTATTTCTGAAGGACTTTCCTTTTTTATTTTATCACTCATTAATTTAACTACGCCATCATAACCACTCATAATAACTTTATGAATTTCTGCTGGGAAAATTTGATCCTTTTCTTCATCACTCATTGTTGGGTTTTCTATAGCAATCTTTTCAGCAACCAAACCCATAATTTTATCGCCATAAAATTCTTGAGCAATACGTTCCTCTATATTACGAGGTAAAGGATCCCCATACATACTATGAGCTTTAGTGAAAACGATATCACGGCAAGTTTCTTGAGAATGTTCAATTATAGGTGAATATGGCTTTTCAGGATAATCAACAACCTCAATTTCATCTAGCATGTCAATTATTTTATTAGGATTAGTAATAACTATTTCCTTTATTAAATCTGGATCTTTTAAAAAGGCAAATTCATCAAGCATTTCGTCGGTAGTACGAAAATATTGATTAGGGATATGACCAGGGGTTGGCATTGGTGAATCGGTGTAATTACCAATTAAGGAATATTCATTTTCTTCCTCTTTGATTATGCCTGCGACTAATAATTTACGTAAAGTTGCAGAAACAGCTTTTAGTCGTTCACTTTCCCCATCCTTACCTTTAAACGATTCTTCTTCGCTAATATTTTTACCAGGAGCATAAATATAAGATAAATTTAAAGCCGTTAGAGGAATCTTATTAATTTTGGTTAAGACAAAAATATATTTTAAAACTTTTTGATCTACCGCATTTAAACTAACGCCCTGGCTTTGACATTGGGCGATACATTTGGCAATATTTTCTTCATTGTTATTATTCTTACTTTTACCAGATAAATAACGAGCTAGAGGATGTCTACCCTTACCAGGGACATTTTGGTTGACGATGATTTCACGATATAAACAATCTTCTTTGTTAATATTATGAACGTCTCCTGTTGCGATAATTAGTTTATCACAGGCCTTAGCACATCTAATAATTTTTTCTAAGCATTTATGTAAATGGTCTATATTATCTATATCGTGACCACGCAATAAATGAAGATAATTTTCAGGAGGTTGAACTTCTATGTAGTCATAAAATTTCATTGCTTCTATTAATTCTTCATCATTTCTAGTTTCCGCTATATAGAATATTTCACCATTTAAGCAAGCACTGCCTACAAGTAACCCTTCACGATTTTCTTCAATTAATTTTCGAGGAATACGGGCATTTTTTTGTAAGAAATTAGTGTTAGCATAACTAACTATTTTAAAGAGATTTTTTAAACCAACTTTATCTTTAGCAATAAAAGTAACGTGTTTAATATTATCATAAATATTAGCTATATGTTCAGTATACGTTTTACTAGGTATATTTTCATACATTTGAATATGATCATCATGACACCATGGAAATTTCCAACGATATTCTTTGTTACCGTATTTAGCAAAAGGATATCCTAAATCAGCAGCTACTTCTTCGTCCTCGTTAGGTTTAAAAACATAATTTTTTAACGTTGATAATTCACCAATATGTTCTAATAATTTAGGATTATTTTTAAAAGCTGTTTCTTCTAGCAAGCCTAAATTATTTAATTCATTAATTTTTTTAATACCTTTTATTTGACTTAACATTTTATTAAAAATATAAGCGGTATTTTCGGAATCGACGTCAGCACCATGGTGTTGACCAACATAAACGACAATCGTTAAAACTTTTTCACCAAAAGCATCCGTATATTTTACAAGAATGTCATTTTCTGCAGGATGTAATTTAATTTGGGGAACAAAATCAAGTAAACTAACTCCTTCATTTGGTTGAATTTGCAGATTGATTTCTTCCGTTTTAGAAGCTTTATGTAATGTTTCTAAATGATATATATTGCGATATTTTTTAACTTGTTGTTCTGTTGCAATATCAAAATCATAATACTCTTCTTTTTCGACTTTTAAAATTTCTTCCCCATCGATTAAAATACTTTTAAAAGCTTCCCCTATTTCAGAATCAATAATCGTTTTGGTAGTAGAAGATGTCTCATTAACAGTTTCTTCATCTTCATCATCGGCTTCTCCTGTATCAATACCATAATATTTACCTAATGATTTTAAACTGTGTTTTTTTAAGTCGCGATTGATGGTACGAGAAAGCATTAAGGTATCAATAATAGGATTACTAAGTGGTCCTAAGTTATATTTATAATAAGCCATGTCGAGCATATTTTTATCAAAACGGGCATTATGAGCGACTAAAGGCAACTGACCAATCCACTCTTTAAATCTTTTAACGACATTTTCTTCGTTATCCGCATCTTTAACATCATCATCAGAAATATCAGTAATTCTTGTAATGTGTTCATCAATGTGATGTTGAGGATTAATTAATTCATCAAAACGATCAACTACTTCGCCATTATGAATTTTAACACCACCAATTTCAATCATGGAATCTCCTAATCCAGGATTAAAACCAGTTGTTTCTGTATCGAATACAACATAAGTGTTTCCTTCAATATCTTCATCATTAGGATTAAAACAAACATTTAAAGATGACTCACACATTTCAAGTTCAGCACCATACCCAGCTTTAAAAAACTGAAGATTTTTTTTAGCTTCTTCGGCATCGGCAATCATTTTTTCCATTTGGGTAATGCCTTGTTGATTATCGCTATCTTTAATTTCTTCTAAGCTAGCTTTAAGTTCATCTATTTTAGCTTGAGCTTTTTTCTTTAAGCCTTTATTAAAAGAAGTAACTTCACTAAATACATGAGGGAAAGACTGACAACAATCATGATCAGTTATGGCAATTCCACGATGGCCCCACTCCATAGCTTGTTTAACTAATTTTACTTCATCACATACACCATCCATCTGACTCATCATTGTATGAGTATGCAATTCAACTCTTTTTACAGCAGCTTCATCTACTCTTTTGAAAGATGGAATATTATCAAGTGGTTCATAATTTCTAATATTGAAAACTAAATCATTAGCAAAACTATCATATCTAACTTGACCTTTAAAACTCCACCAAGTACCATCTTTTAATTCCTTGGCTTTAGCTTGGAAATCTTCTTCATCTTTAGCAAATATCTTGGCTAAAATACTAGATGAATTATCACTAATTTTTAAAGTAACTAAGTATAAATCACGACCATCTTTGGTCTTTAAATTAGCAAATTCTGAGCCAAAAATAAAAGCTTCTAAATGAACGTTATTTTCTTCACGGTCAATACTTTCGATAGAAACAATACCCTCTCGAGAATAAGCAACTTTCTTACGATGAAACTTATTACCATTATCATACTTGTCAGAAGGATATTCTTTAAATGAACTAAGATCAACTTCTTTATTACGATCAGCTTCTATTTCTTCCTTAATTTTACGTTCATTATCCTTATTAATAGCTGTTGTTATTTCCATTTCATAAAAACCTAGTTCAACTAAGCCAGTCATTAAGCCCTTAATTTCTTTTTGCAACATATCATATTCTTCACTTTTACTATCAAGTTCAATAATAATAAATTCATCATCTATCATAATATTTTTATTTTCTAAAGAAACTAAAGATGGTCTTTTAGTAATTAAATCACCTAATAAAACTTTAAAAGCTTCTAAAATATCTTCATCGTCCATATCATTATAAATAAAATTAATATGACAAGGTGTACTACCATTAATGCCTTTTTTAGAAGCTTTAATAAGTTCTAAAGTAGCCACAGGATTAATAGGTCTTTCATTTTCAATAAAAACCTCAAAAGACTCTTTTTTCTTATCAACAATTACTTTAGAAATACTGGCATTACTAAAATAAGCATTAGAATCTTCATAACCAAGGCTATTAAAAAATTTTATTAAATTTTCCTGCATTTTACTTCACCTACAATTTTTCTATATTTGATACAACTATTTGATATTTGTCTAAACGACGTGTTACTTGGCCTCTGATACGAACTAAATCATCTTTACTAACGATGGTTAATAATTTATTGTTTTTAGGAAAGATAATAAAATCAGCTGTGTCGGTTTCATCACTACCTGATATAAAGCCCATATCTTCACCTTTTTTAGTTTTAATTTTTCTAATACTTCCTATTATAACAACGAGATTAACATATTTGTCAAAATATTTTTTTATATCTTTAAGTTTCATAATACCTTCTTGATATTTACTGGCGGGATGATTTGTAACATAATAACCAAAAGAAAGTAATTCTCGAGCCATTAATTCATTTTCATCATATTCAACCATTTTTTCATAATTAGGTTTCATAACTAAAGATTCATCTAAGTCACTGCATAACATTGCATAATCTAAAGCACTATCAAGACTAGCAAAAAGGGTTTGATGATTGATTTTAAAATCTCTAAAACAGTCTGCATCAATTAAAGACTCAATAGTTTTACGATTGACACTTTTCCCATATGTTCTAGCAACAAATTGAAAGAAGTCAACGAAAGGGCCATTAGCTTGACGTTCATTTATAATATCATTAACCGCAGAACTACCTACATTATGAATAGTATTTAATGGTAATAATAAAGCATTATCCTTAATAATATAATAATCCATACTAACATTAATATTAGGTTTAAAGACTAAGATATTTTTCTTCTTAGCTTCATCGATGTACTCTTTTGTTTTAATGTCACTACCAATACTCATATTAAGTAAATTAGCGATAAAAAAGACAGGATAATTAGCTTTTAAATAAGCCATTTGATAACCAATTAAGGCATAAGCAACAGAGTGAGCTTTATTAAAACCATAATTAGCAAATTTAATTATTAAATCATATACTTCGATAGCTTTTGTTTCAGTGTAACCATTAGCAACAGAACGTTTTATAAAAACATTTCGTTCTTTTTCCATAACTTCATGTTTTTTCTTACTCATTGCCCGACGAATATTATCGGCTTCAGCAAAAGAATAATTACCCATTTTAACTAAAACTTGCATGATTTGTTCTTGATAAATCATAATCCCATAAGTAGAAGATAAAATATCTTTTAAAGATTCATCAGGATAAGTAATCTTTTCTTTACCTTCTTTTCTTTTGATAAAAGAATCAATATTTTGCATTGGTCCAGGACGGAATAAAGCGACGGCAGCAATTAAATCTTCAAAACTATCTGGTTTTAATTTAATTAAAAAATTCTTCATTCCCGAACTTTCATATTGAAAAATTCCTTCGGTATCAGCAACTTTAAAAATTTGTAAAGTTTTAGGATCATTTAAAGGAATCTCTGCAAGATTAATCGTCTGATTAGTTTTAGAAGCAATTAATTGCAAAACATTTTGAATAATAGTTAAATTACGAAGAGCTAAGAAATCCATCTTAATTAAACCCAATTCTTCTAAATATTCCATCGTAACACCAGTAAGTAAATCATTACCATTTAAACATATAGGAATAACATCATCTAAATTAATAGAAGAAATAACTACTCCGGCAGCATGAGTACTAATATGTCTTTTTAAACCTTCTAATTTAAAACTAACTTGATAAACCTTTTTAATTTCACTATTCTTATTTATAAATTCATTAACATATTTATTACTTAAATTATCCTTTAAAGAAGCTTTAGGATCTAATAAATTACTTAATTTATCAATTAAAGATGAATCAACATTCAAACACTTACCTACATCTCTAATAACTTGTCGAGCTCCTAAAGTTCCAAAAGTCATAATATTGGCAACTTTATTATAACCATATCTTTCCTTAACATAATTAATAACTTGATCCCTTTTAGTATACTCAAAATCGATATCTATATCAGGCATCGTAATACGTTCAGGATTTAAAAATCTTTCAAATAACAAATCATATTTTAAAGGATCAATATTAGTAATACCTATAGCATAACTAACTAAAGAACCAGCTGCTGAACCACGACCTGGTCCAACTAAGATATTATTTTTCTTAGCAAACTTTACATAATCATAAACAATTAAGAAATAATCAACAAAGCCCATTTTATTAATAACATTTAATTCCATTAATAAACGATCAGTATATTCTTTAGGAAGATGATTATTTAAACGTTTAGTTAAACCCTTCTTACATAAAGAACATAAAAAAGCATAGGAATCACTTATTTGATTATCATAATGAGGAATATAACTTTTATTTTTAGGAATAACTAAATCAATTAAATTACTAAATTCCTCAGTTGTTTTAGCATCTTCTAAAGATACTTGTTTATCTAAATAACTATCACTATATTCACTAATGTCCTCTTCTAAACCAGTATCTATTTCTCTTAAAATACCCATATAACGTATGTCTTGAAAAGAAAATGCACATATTTCATTTAAATAAACTACTTGCGGATTTAAAAGCATACCATTACTTTTCTCATAATCATTACGATACCCAATATATAAACATTCATAAATATTTTTAATTTCTTCATAAATAGCAATACTAGAATACGGAATAACACAAATAATATTTTGAGCATAACTCTTTAAATCAATATAATTAATATCTCTTCCTTGAATAATAGTATTTATTTTTAGTAAATTTTGATAACCAAGATAATTTTTAGCATATAAATAAATCTTATAAGTACTTAAAGAAACATTAAGACCAATAAGAGGTTTTATATTATTATTTAAACAATTATCATAAAAGCACATACTGCCAAATAAATTATCATCAAGAAGACCACAAGTCGTAATATTATGTTCATTTAAATACTTTATTAAATCAGGTATTTTTATTAAACTTTTAAGTAATGAATAATCACTTTTTATACCTAAAGGAATAAACATAATATTACCACCCTTCATGATTATAATTATATCAAAGATATGGTAAGTTGTATACAAATGTTTGTATAAAATTAGTAAAACTTATTTTTCATAATTTTTAATTAAATTAATAAATTCTTTAGATGAAGTAGTAAGAGTTGTTTCATTATAAACAATATTAATAGTTTCCGTTGGTAATTCTTCAGCTAATTCTATAATTTCAAAAGAGTCATCGGATTTAGCAATACTTTCTAAAAGATAACCTATTCCCATTCCCTCTTTAATATAATTGATAATCATTCCCGTATTTTCTAATTCCATTTTAGGATCAATACTTAACCCTTTACGATTAAAACATTCATCTAAATTTTTGCGTGGCAACGAAGTTCTAACAGGTAATAAAAGAGGTTTAGTAGATAATTCTTCTAAATTATGAACATGAGGATTAGCCATTTTTTCTTTATTATAAACAAAACAATACTTATCATGAATTAATTCAAAAGTATTTAAATCTTTACTTAAAGAAAGATAATAACTAGGAATTACTAATATATCAAGAGCATGTTTCGAAAATTGTTCAAGTAAGCCATCGATACCACAATTATTCATTTTAATAACAATATTAGGATGTTCCTTCATATATTCTTTAACATACTTATTTAAATAATATACACTTATATAGGTAGGTACCCCTATTGATACTTTACCTTTCATTAATTCCTTACTTTCTTGTAATTCTCTTTCACCAAGCATTAAAAAATTGTAAGCTTTTTCAACATAAGTAAATAATACTTTAGCTTCAGGGGTCAAATCAATACCACGATTAGTACGATAAAATAACAAAGTATTCAACTCATATTCTAAATTTTGAATATGTTTAGAAATAGCAGGTTGAGATATATGAAGAGTACGCGATGACTCAGAAAAACTCTTTGTTTTAGCAACAGTATAAAAAACACGATATAAGTTAAGGTTTAAATTATTACATGGTAGTGCCATAAATAAATGCCCCCTCTTGAATGGTTTTTATTATATACCTTTTCTGACCTTTGTCAATAGTCGTTATAACTAAAATTCAAGCAATTATAATTTATTGTTATAATAAAACAAATACAAAAGGAAAGATAAACAAATCTTTCCTTTAATCTATAATTAAATATTACTTAGTCTCAATAATAAATGGATCTTCTGGAGTGCCGCCTCCACTAGTATATTTAGTGCCAGGTTTTAGGGAAACGACAGGACGGACACCATTGGTGTAGCTCACGTTGCCGTCGGCTAAGCTACCACTCGTGTCCACGCGGAGTTCGTAAGCAGTGCCGGGGCTGAAGCTTCTAGGCGAACCCAGCCACCAATCCTCACCCGTTGCAACAAATGTCTCTCCCATCATATCTGCTTCAAAAACCGTTAATAAGCCAACGGGATATGTAAGTCTTGCTTTACTATTGTTCATCGCAAATTGATCAGTTTCATTTGGACATACATGGGTAGATTTAATACTAGAATAATAAAATCCTAACCAATCATTAGTAACTCCGCCATTGGGATTCCAGCCAGCAAGCGTATAAATTCCACGGTCGTTACAGAAGACTGTATCTTCTAAATACTTGGTATAGTCTGTCATGTTATTTTGATACCATTCATCAATGTATGTTTTGATGGTCGAAGGTGTCTGATTAACATCATCAGCTGATAACATTTGAGTAAGAGCTTGTTCGATAGTTGTGCCGTTTTGTAAAGTTATATAATAATAATTACCATAATAGTAATATCTTACTTCCGTACAAGTGTCAGTGGCAACGGTACTTGAACCAGTAGCACAGGTGTAATGATGATTGGCATCTATTCCACCCATAATTGTATCAGTTAAGTGATAAGCATTGTCTTTCCATTCCACACCATTCCCCCATAAGGCCGTATCTAAAATGATTTCTTCCCTCTTGTCTTCATATACGGTGTTATACATATAACCAACGTAAGCGGGAGATTCATCATCTGGATTAAATCGGCTATTACCAATAAATGAATAATGGACTGTTGTATAAAGAGTAGCATAGGTGTAATATCTACTTTCTGGATCAAGCGAATTGACGTGGTATAGTTCGTCACAATTGGTACCTGATGAATTATAACAAGTGTATTTACCAATTAGGTCGTTTCTTTCAAAGGTATCAGCGCTTTGGACATTGCCTGTTAAATTAAAGTAACCAGTAGTTTGATCTATAGTATAACTATCACCATATAAGTTAGAACTAGATATGTGTAGATGATAATTTGGATCGGTAACTGTAGGAATATATCCTCGATCATCTTTACAGGTACCATTTACAGGGACACCGTTATAG
>CANRLI010000021.1 GCA_947631475.1 uncultured Bacilli bacterium
AGACAAAAATAATCAATATGATTCTCTACTTAATGATATTGATGAACAGTTAAAACTGGTTGAAAGCAAAAAAACGGTGGCTTTAGATTTGGTATTTACAGGCGAGCTTAGAAAAGATGAATTGAAATTTCAATTTGAACAATTTGAAAAAGACATTAAGAATTTAACTAAAAAGCGTGAAAAAGTTTTAGAACAAATGAATATATTAAGCCAAAATAAAAACAATATTGAAAAAATAACTAATTCTATTCAAGAGGAAATAGATGGTGGTTCATTAGAGGAATTTATAAGAAAGTTTGTTGATGAAATTATTGTATACAAAATAGATAATGATAGATATAATATTAAATTAGATATATATCTTAACTTACTTGGCAATGAATTACCTAAAATTAAAGGTGCTAGACATATAGATGGTAGAACAGATAATGATGTTCTTTATTTATTAAATCAAGAATGTGTTAGTATCGAAACTTTAAGAGAAGGTAGAAAACTAAATAAGTTTACTTATAATGTGTATGTTGAATCATTATAATTTGACTTATTTTTTTTGCTGTTTTATGGTAAAATAAATATGTAATAAAACTTGAAATATTGAATGGAGATGATTATGTGGATTTTAATAAGTTAAAATTAGAATTAATCGAACAAAGAAAATCAAAGTTCAAAGGAAATATATATCACTATTCGCAAGTTAATTTTGCTTATAACTCAAATAAAATTGAAGGTGGAAAATTAACGGAAGATGAAACAGAAGAAATATTTGAAACAGACTCATTCATTCCTAAAAGTAATGATGCAATTAAGTTTGATGATTTAACGGAAATGAAAAATCATTTTAGACTATTTGACTATTGTCTTGATACTATTGATGAACCATTATCAAAAGATATGATGATTGAAATGAATAAGATTTTAAAAAGAAATACAACTGATGAAGAAAATCCAAGATATAATGTTGGTGGTTTCAAGGTCGTCCCTAATAAGATTGGACTTATCAATGTTATAAATACATCTGCTCCAGAAGATGTAGAAAATGATTTAGATGAATTGCTTAAGTGGTATCAAAGTTTAAAGAAGATAAAATTAGAAGATATTATTGACTTTCATTATAGGTTTGAACTTATTCATCCATTTGGAGATGGCAATGGTCGTGTGGGAAGAATGATAATGTTTAAGGAATGTTTAAAGAATAATATTATGCCATTTATTGTCCTTGATGATGATAAACCATATTATATGAGAGGATTAAAGAACTATAAAGAAGATAAAATGTTCTTAATAGATACAATTAAACATGAGCAAGATTTATATGAAAATGTTGCCAAGGAAATGTTAGATTTTGAATTAGAGGATAAGTAGATAGTACTTATCCTTTTATGTGCCAAAATGGTAGGTACGTTCAAAATAATTACTTTAGCGGCATCTTTAGAAGAAAAAACAATTAATTTATTTACTGATACTTTTCATGATGGGGGTTCAATAAATGTTGATGGGGCTAGAATAAAATGTTGGAAAGCTGGTGGACATGGTAGTGAGACATTCTTAGAAGTAGTTGAAAACTCCTGTAATCTTGAAGACAAGCAAGAGATACTCCTAAATTTGCCAATTATAAAGGTTAGTGATAAAATATGGAAAATTTTAAAGGAGTTATTTTATGCTAGATATTAATAATTTAATAAACAAAATGGAAAATGCTGATCAAGATAATTCGATTGTTTTTTATACAATCGATGATACCCAATGTATGAATATAAAAATACTAATTGATCCTTTTGAGACCTTAAGTGGAATGGCAATTAAACCTGATAAAAATAATTATTACAATAATAATCTTCTAAGAGAACTTAATAAACTTAATAATTCTGATGATGAGCATAATTTTAAAACATTTCCACAAGATGATACTAAAACAAAATTTATAACTGATAAAAAAACGTTTGATAAATATATTTATCATATTGAAGAACTATTTAAATTAGCCTATATTAATTATTATAATAGTCAGGTTACATTACCAAGTAAAGTATATCGCTCAATAACCAAAAAAGAATTAGATTTTTTAAATAAATCACGAGCTATTAATACATTATACTCTGTATCAAAAGATTTAGATACGTCTATTGGTTTTACAATTGAAAAAGCAGAACATGAATGGAATCCACAAGAACACTTTATAATTGCTTTTTCAATTAAAGAACGTGTTCCTTTTATCGATGTTGATAAAAGTATTGAAAGTATCTTTGAACCAAATGAAATAATTTTAATACCACCATTTTATGTCACAAAACCTAAATTAACTAAAAACGGTGGTATGAATGCTTTAGGTTTTTATAGTTTTGATTCGATTCCAGAATACCAAAGTACTTTAAAAATGTATCAAACTACAGAAAATGTAAAGGATTTTCAAACAATATATAAACTTTATGAAGAAATTAGAAATGAAATAGAAATATATGGGAAAAGAATGGAAAATTACTTGAATAATGAAGATGATTTTAAACTATTGAATGATTCGGCTTATAGAGTTTGGGCGAAAAAGTTAGAAACGCTAATAAAATTATTAAAAACTTATATTAGTAATACAATAAGTAAAGATCAAGAACCATATAAATTAGTTAAAAAACCTTAAAATAAATTTTTATCTTTGAGAACTCAAAATTGAGTTCTTTTTTATTAGGATATTTAATATTTTTTAGTAGAATGGAGATGATTTACTTTATAAAGTTAGAACAATCAAATATAAGTGTTAAAGATTTACCAATGGAGTATCAATTTTTAAATTTAAGAATGCTTTTTAATAAAGAATTATATGAAAATAAAGTTATATCATTTGATATATTTAATAGAATGCAGAAATTACTTACAAAAAAAATGCAGAACCTAATTTTGGATGACAAAAGATAAGTACGAGGTGAATAATGGACATAATTAAAGCCCGAAAAGAATTAATGATGGGTAAAACAATATATGATATGGCATTAAGGGTTGTGGATTATGGAAGAGTTTCAACAGATAAAGATGATCAATTAAATTCTTTAGAAAATCAAGTAAATTATTTCAGTGACATGATTGCTGGGGTCAAGAAATGGGTTCATGTTAATAGTTATGTAGATGAAGGAATAAGTGGAACTCAAGTGTTAAAAAGAGAAAACTTTTTAAAAATGATTGAAGATGCAAGATTAGGTAAAATAGATTTAATATTAACTAAAGAAGTATCGCGTTTTGCCCGTAATACAATTGATAGTATAAAATATACGCAACTTTTACTACAGTATGGTGTTATTGTTTTTTTTATATCTGATAATATAAATACTATTTATCCGGATAGCGAATTTAGATTAACGCTAATGGCATCGATGGCTCAAGATGAAGTTAGAAAGCTATCGGAAAGAGTTAAATTTGGTATTCAAAGAAGTATTAAAGATGGGAAGCTGGGCGGTGGAGGGTTAACCGGCTATAACAAGAAAAATGGTAAACTAACAATAAATGAAGATGAAGCCCCTATTGTTAAAATGTTATTTGCGCTTTATGCAACAGGAGAATATGGCTTTAAAAGAATTGGGGAAATTTTAGCTGAAAATGGTTATTATACAAAAAAGGGAAAAATATTTAGTGATATAACACTTAAAAAAATGCTTAAAAATCCCCGATATAAAGGATTTTATACAGCTAATTTATCAGCAGTAATAGATTATAAAACTCATAAAAAGAAAAACAAACCAAAAGATGAATGGATTATCTATAAAGATGAAAAAATACCAGTATTAGTTACGGAAGAATTATGGAATAAAGCAAATGAAATTTATGCAAAAAGAAATAAGCAATGGCGTAAAAATGTCTTAAATAAGGAAAGTTATTTAGAAAATAAAAACTATACAGCGAAATTATATTGTAAAGAGCATAAGACGACTTTTATACGATGTGCTTGTGGGAAAAGAAAAGCAAACCCCGTTTGGCAATGTAATGAATATTTAAGACATGGTATTAAAGGTTGTCAAACCCCTATTTTGAAAGAAAAAGATTTAGATATGATCTTTACACAATTATTTGAAAAAATGATGATTAATAAAAGAACAATCTTAGAAGAAACTATTAAAGATTATCAAAATATTATCAAAGAATGTAAAACAAATACTGACTGGCAAATAATGAATGATAAATTAAATGAACAATTAATGTTTAAAGATAAATTGTTTAATGTTTTATTAAAAGGCTTAATAGATGAAGATGATTTTAAACTAAAAAATAGTAAAATAAATCAAGAAATAAATGAATTAAAGAAGACGATTACTAAAATGAAAACAAATGATATCGTTGCCAATGATATTATCCTTAAAATTAAAAAATATGGACAATCTTATATGAATATTAAACATAATATTAAAAAATATTTTAATCTATTTATTGATAAAGTTTTAATAAGTAAAATAAATAATAATCGTAAGCATTTAGAACTAGAGGTATTTTTTAATTATCAAAATGTTAAAACAGTTGTTGAAGTTGATTTAAGTAACACAAAGGATAAGGCAAGGGTTGTTTATTTTTTTGGCTAAAGTATCTCTTGTTTATCTTCCATAAACCCGGGGTTTGTAGTTATGGGTCAGAAATTAGGAACAGAAAGATTATATAATTATATTAAAAATTTTGGGTTTATGGAAAAGACAGGAATTGATTTAAATGGTGAATCAAAAGGAATTATGTTTGATTTAGAAGACATTGGGCCGGTTGAACAAGCAACAATCGCTTTTGGACAAGGAATAAGTGTAACACCTATTCAGCAAGTTACCGGTGTATCAGCAGCAATTAATGGTGGTAAATTATATCGACCTTATGTTGTTAAATATATTACAGAGCCAGAAACAGATGATATTATGTATGAAAACTCCCCTACTTTAGTTAGACAAGTAATTAGTGAAGAAACATCACAAATGGTCAGATTTACATTAGAAAGTGTTGTAGCTAATGGAACGGGTAAAAATGCTTATATCGAAAATTATCGTGTCGGGGGAAAAACAGGAACAGCTCAAAAAGTAAATAACGGAGTATATATGACAGGAAATTACATTGTATCATTTATGGGGTTTTTACCCGCTGATAAACCAGAATATGTTGTTTATGTGGCAATTGACCATCCACAAGGTATTACACAATATGGTGGAACTGTTTCAGCCCCAATTGCCAAAAATATTATGAAAAATATTATCAGTATTAAAGGATTAGAACCTTCTAAGGAAGTAACTCCGAGGGAATATACATGGTTAGATACTAAATATGTAAAAGCTCCTAATGTTTTAAATATGACAAAAAAGGAAGCTAGTTCACTTCTTAAAGGCTTTAAAATTGAATATAGTGGTAATGGAGATACAATTATATATCAAGATCCAAAACCTGATATTTATATAAAAGAAAATGCAACAATTAAAATAATGTTAGGTTAATTGTCTATAATAATGTCAATTTTGTACTTTGATAAGTTGTAAAAGACCATTTTGTAGTATAATTTTTGATAGAAAGAGGTGTTTATATGCTTGTTTTGGCTAAAGCAGCAATGGCAATGATGTTAGGATTTATTCTATCTATCATAGCTGGTTTAATATTAATACCTATATTAAAAAAATTAAGAATTGGGCAGACAGTTAGTGCGACAATTGGCGAAAGGCATCAGAAAAAGAATGGTACACCAACTTTAGGAGGTCTAATATTTATTATTCCTACGATATTAACATTAATTTTGTTAAAAATTAAAGGAAGTATTGATATTTCTTATAATTTACAAATTATCCTAATTGTTTTTAGTTGTTATGGCTTATTGGGATTAGCAGATGATTGGTTAAAAATTAAGTGTCATAATAATCAAGGATTAAGTATGTTATTTAAATTATTATGTCAAACAGCTATTGCTTTAATATTTTTCTATATATATATTACAAATGGTGGATCCCCTACTTTAGAAATATCAGCGATAGGTCTTAATGTTGATTTAAGATGGTTTTATGGCTTGTTTATTTTGTTTTTGTTAGTTGGTACATCAAATGCCGTAAATATAACAGATGGTTTAGATGGTTTAGCTGGAGGGTTATCAGCCATTGCCTTTTTAGCTTATGGAATGTTAGCATGGAACGCAACTTGGATGACTGGTAATCAAGAAGTGGCAATCTTCTGTTTTATATTAGTTGGTACTTTGTTAGGCTTTTTATTATTTAATTCTCATCCAGCTAAAATATTTATGGGAGATACTGGTTCTTTAGCTTTAGGCGGGGCTTTGGCCGCAACAGCAATTTTGACTAAGCATGAATTATCGTTGGCACTTGTTGGAGGAGTTTTTGTTATTGAAACTTTATCTTCACTAATCCAAATGATATCAATTATTTATTTTCATAAAAAAATATTTAAAATGGCTCCTTTACACCATCACTTTGAACAAATTGGGTGGTCTGAAGGAGACATTGTAAAAGTATTTTATGTTGTAGGTTTATTATTAGCTATGGCCGCAATTACATATGGTGTTTGGTTATAAAAGAATGGTTTCATTCTTTTTTTTACTGCACAGAAGCACTATATGGAACTAAAAGATCTTTAGAAATAGTTGAAGCATCGAAACGATAATGGCCAATTATTTTAGCTTTACTTAAATAATCTTCTTCAAAAAGTTGCTTATCTTGCAAATATATAACATAAGCTATTCCGTTTTTATTACGTCGATCAGATACGATACCAAGATGATTTTCAGTAAAGAAAACAATATCTCCTGGTTGCCACTGGGCTACTTGTAAATAATCTTTAGTTAAACTAACAGCATATTTATCAAAGTAAATTCTAAGATTTTGAATAATTTGAAAACTCATAACCTCATCAGGATTATAAGTAAGATAATCAGCAGGATAACGTTTGATGTCATTATCTAACATCTCATTAAGAGAATACCCAGCATTTGTAAAAGCATTAAAGATAACTCTTAAATCTGAATCTTCATAATCTTTAGTGAAAGAATTTTTACGAGCTCCTAGTAAAAAATCTGAATAATCATCTATATTGTTATGATTATAATCTGTTTGACTATAAACAGTCTTAATATTAAAATGTTTAGCATTATAGTATTTTTTAGGGATTAAATTGTAATTATTCATAACGTTTAAAATAATTAACGTAAAAATAATAATAAAGCAAATAAAAAGAAAATTTCTGAGTACTTTTTGTTTTATTTGATTACTTAAATTATGCAAAATAATCACCTTTTCATATCTATTTTAATTATACAAAAAATCATTTTAGTTTAAAAGATTAATTATATAATAAATAAAAAAATCTTCATTACTAGAACTTTATGATAAAGTCAGTAAATGAAGATTTTTATAGATATTTTTTAAAATTTTTAAAGGCACTATCGGTTTCTAAGTCAGTCTTAGATAATTCTTTAAATAAATCTTTTTGTTTACGATCAAGTTTATCAGGTATTATGACGTCTAAGACAACATACATATCACCTTTTTTGTTACGAGTTGGGTCTTTAATACCTTTGCCTCGTAAACGTAATTGATCACCTGGTTGACTACCAGAATCAATATCAAGAATAACTGTCCCAGTTAAAGTTGGAACTTCTTTTTTACAACCTAAGACAGCTTCAGTAATCGTTAAAGGGACATTAACATAGATATCGTTTTCTTTTCTTTCAAATAAAGGATGACTTTTAACACTAAATTCGATATAAATATCCCCATTAGGGCCACCATTATATCCAGATGCTCCCTTACCACTGATACGTAATTGATGTCCTGTATCAACACCTTCAGGAACAGTAATTTCAATTTCTTTATTTTTAACAATATGGCCTTTACCACCACATTTACGGCAGGTACTTTTAAAGGTTTTACCTTTACCGCCACAATCTGGGCAGGTACTTTCAGATTGAAAAACACCAAACATCGTTCTTTGTTGGGTTATAACACGACCACGACCATTACAAGTGTGACAGGTTTCTTCACCATGACCACCTTGACCATCACATTCATCACATTCTGTGTCTAAATCAAGGCTGATGGTCTTTTTACAGCCAAAAACAGCTTCTTCAAAAGTTAAATTAACTTTAACTAAAGAATCTTGACCTTTGGTAGGACGATTACGATTACGGCGGGAACTATTACCAAAGATTCCACCACCAAACATATCTTCAAAGATACTAGATAGGTCAATATCATCAGCAGAAAAGCCCCCAAAACCTTCAAAGCCACCAAAGCCTCCATTAGCGGCACCACTTGTAAAGGCTTCATGTCCTAATTGATCATATTGACGTTTCTTATCTGGATCTGATAAAACAGCATAAGCCTCCCCTATTTCTTTAAACTTAGCTTCAGCACCCGGTTCTTTATTAATATCTGGGTGATATTGTTTGGCTAACTTACGAAAGGCACTTTTAATTTCAGCATCAGTTGCATCTTTAGAAACTCCTAAGACATCATAATAATTTCTACTACTTGCCATTATCTTCCCTCACTATCTTTTATTTCATAATATTTTGTTATTAAGCTATCATAATAATTAATAGCATCTTCATAAACTTTCTTATCCTCTAAATCAATACCAAGGATGGCAAAAGCTTCACTAGGCCATTTATCTGAGCCACATTTCATAAATTCAATATACCGATTTAAAACATCTTGGTCACCACTTAATATTTTAGAAGCAACTGAAGTAGCCACACTAATACAAATAGCATAGCTATATAAATAAAAATTCATAAAATAATGACTTCGTGTAATCCATTTATTTTTAGCATATTTATCAATTTTAACAGCTGGACCATAATATTTTTTAACAGAACTCTTAGTCTTTTTATCCATAAAATCTTTTGTAATAGCACCACCACGACTTACTTCTTGATACATTTCTTGTTCTAACTTACCTTCTCTAACGGCGCCAAAAAGATTGGATGTTATGACACTTAAGATATTAGCAATGCCAGCTAAACGTTCATCTTTAGTTTGACCGTTTTCAAGTAAATAATGTGAAAGTAAACATTCATTAGTAAGAGAAACGACTTCACAAACTAAACTAGATACAGAACGATATTGATAAGGGTTGTTTTCTTTAATAAATTGATGATGAACATTATGGCCACTTTCATGAGCAATGGTGGATACAGAATCTAGATTACCATTATAACTTAAAAGGATTCGAGAATCTTGATTTAAAGAAGAACATGAATATCCCCCACTACATTTACCTTTATATTGACAATAATCAATATAATGATTTGTAATTATTTTTTCATATTTCTGACCATAAGTTGCCCCTAATGGTTTAAGAGCTTTACGTACTAAATCTTGAGCTTGTTCAATTGTATATTCTTGTTCATTTTTAACTAATTCAAGATTAATATCATACATATTTAATTTATCTAAACCTAAAACATCTCTTTTAAGTTCATAATAACGATGTAAAACATTTAAATTATCTTCAGTCGTTTTGACTAAAGTTTTAAACACTTTATCACTTAAATTTAAAGAAAATAACTTTTGCTCCCAAGAATTTTTATAATGACGAAGGTGCGCAATCTTTTCTGTTAAAGCGATATAACTATTTAAGTATGAAGCATTAGTAGCTGCGTATTGATCTAATTTTTTATTAAATAAATTGTAAACTTTTTTTCTTACCTTAGCATCTTTATTTTTAGTTAAAACATGATAATTAGTAGTAGCAATGGTAATGTTTTCACCTGAAATATTGACTTTACCATAATCGTGTTCATTATTAAGTAAATTAGAAGCCATATCATCAAAATGATTAGTGGCAGTAGTTAATTCATTAATAATGATTTCTTCATTAGCATTTAAAATATGTTTTTTTTCACGATATATTTTATCTAATAATGCTTTATATTCTTTTAACTTAGTATTGGTAGTAAAGAGTTCGTTATATGTTTTTTCATCTAATTCTAATAGTTCTGGATCAAAGAAACTGATATTATTGGTAATAACAGCTCCTAATTGTTCAGCTTTATTTTTACGAACTATATTAGCAGCTATACCTAGTTCCTCGTCATTTTTTAAAAGGGCATAAACATATAAATCTTCAAATGAAACAATGACATCAAATTGTAATTGTAAAAACTTATAAAGCTTTTGAGCATCTTTAGTACAACCAACATAAGATTTCAATTCATCAGCCATTTTTAAAGTTTTATTATAAGTTTGATCATATTCTTGGTCATTTTTAAAAAAGACGGTTAAATCCCATTTATACTTATCAGGTACTTCACTACGACTATTATACTTTTGCATAAAATCCTCCTATATCAGTTAAAAGTTCTAGTTGCCTAGAACTTTTATTAATTACTGATTATTTTTCTTCGTAACTAGCTTCTTGAACATTATCATGTTTATCATCATCTGATGATGATGGGTTTTCTTGTGAAGCTTGGTTAGCTTTAGCAGCTTCTTCGTAAACTTTAGTTGCTAAAGACATAGCTTTTTCTTGTAATTCATCTTTTAATTTTTTGATTTCATCAAGATCATCATCTTCCAAAGCTTTTCTTAGGTCTTTAATTTTATCTTCAGCTTCTTCTTTATCTTTAGAATCTACCTTGTCACCTAAATCTTTAATAGCTTTTTCAGTTTGGAAGATTAATGAATCAGCTTCGTTTTTAACTTCTACTTCTTCTTTACGTTTTTCATCAGCTTCTTTATTAGCTTCAGCTTCTTTCATCATTTTATCTATTTCTTCATCAGTTAAGTTAGTACTAGATGTAATTGTAATACTTTGTTCTTTACCTGTGCCTAAATCTTTAGCAGAAACATTAACAATACCATTAGCATCTATATCAAATTTAACTTCTATTTGAGGAACACCTCTTGGGGCTGGTGGAATATTACCTAATTGGAATCTTCCTAATGTCTTATTATCTTGAACCATTGGTCTTTCACCTTGTAAGATATGGATGTCAACGGCTGGTTGATTATCAGCAGCTGTACTAAATACTTGACTCTTACTTGCAGGAATAGTTGTATTTCTTGGAATTAAAACAGTCATAACATTACCTAATGTTTCAATACCTAAAGATAATGGTGTAACATCAAGTAATACTAAGTCATTAACTTCACCTGTTAAAACACCACCTTGAATAGCTGCACCAATAGCAACACATTCATCAGGGTTAACACCTTTTGATGGTTCTTGGCCTAATTCTTTTTTAACTAATTCTTGAATATAAGGAATACGTGTTGAACCACCAACTAATAATACTTTATCTATATCTTTAGCACTTAATTTAGCATCTTTTAAAGCTTTTTTAACTGGATCAAGAGTACTTTCAAATAAATCCATATTTAATTCTTCAAATTTAGCTCTAGTTAAAGTAACATCTAAATGTAATGGACCATCACTATTTTGGGTAATAAATGGAATATTAATTTGTGTACTAGTCATACCAGATAAATCTTTTTTAGCTTTTTCAGCAGCATCTTTAATACGTTGCATAGCCATTTTATCTTTAGATAAGTCTACACCATTTTCCTTCTTAAATTCAGCAACTAAATAATCCATAATTCTTTCATCGAAGTCATCACCACCTAAATGGTTATTTCCAGAGGTTGATTTAACTTCAAAGACACCATCACCTAAGTCAAGGATTGAAACATCGAATGTTCCACCACCTAAGTCATATACTAAAACTGTATGAGCACTTTCTTGTTTATCAATACCATATGCTAAAGCAGCAGCTGTTGGTT
This sequence comes from uncultured Bacilli bacterium, assembly GCA_947631475.1. Taxonomy (GTDB): domain Bacteria; phylum Bacillota_I; class Bacilli_A; order RF39; family UBA660; genus Coprovivens. Next base: position 11,727 of record CANRLI010000021.1, read on the forward strand.
CATTGATAATTCTTTTAACATCTAAACCAGCAATTTTTCCGGCATTTTTAGTAGCTTGTCTTTGTGAATCATTAAAATATGCTGGAACAGTAATAACAGCATCAGTAACTTTCTCTCCTAAATAAGCCTCAGCGTCACTTTTCAATTTCATTAAAATTTTGGCACTGATTTCTTCAGGAGTATATTTTTTGCCATTAGCAGAAACTTTTTCTTTAGTTCCCATTTTTCTTTTAATTGAAGCGATTGTATTATCGACATTTGTAACCGCTTGACGTTTAGCAGTTTCACCGACTAATTCCTCATCACCTTTAAAAGCAACGACGGAAGGAGTTGTTCTATTTCCTTCTGGATTAGTAATTACGTGTGGTTCACCACCTTCTAAAACTGCAACACAACTATTTGTTGTACCTAAATCTATACCTATAACTTTTCCCATTATTAATTCATTCCTTTCCTATTTACGGGTTTTATTTTTAATTATTTGTGTAAATAATAGGTTAACTATTTACTTACTTTGACCATAGCATGTCTTATAACTTTACCTTTATATGTATAACCTTTTTGTAAAACATCAACTACGATATTAGGTTCCATTCCTTCAACTTCTTCAGCCATAACAGCTTCCATAGTATTAGGATCAAAAGGTTGGTTTAAAACATCCATAGCTTGGACTTCGTAACCTTGTAAAGTATTACTTAGATTACCATAAATCATTTTAAAGCCACTTAAGAATTTACTTACTTCATCTTCAAGATTAGTATCATCCATTTGAATGGCTCTTTCAAAATTATCAACTATTGGTAATAATTTTTTTATTAAATCTTCGCCTTCGTATTTTAAAAGATTAGCTTTTTCTTCTTCCATACGACGACGCATATTTTGCATTTCGGCATTAGCCCTTAAATACTTATCTTGTAAAGTTGCAACCTCAGCTTGAAGTTTTTTCTTTTCTTCATCATCTTTCTTTTTGAAGAAGCCTTTTTTATCTTCTTTTTTTACTTCAGCTGGTGGTTCTTCATTTGATGCTTTGGCACTTTTCTTAGATGAAGGTTCTGGTGAAGTTTGTTCGTTTTGGGCTTTTGGCTGTTCCTTGGTGATATTTTCAGTTGAAGCATTATGGCCATTTGGATTAGCCATTTCTTCAGTCTTAATATTTTCTTCCATATGTCATCTCTTTTCTGTATCTTAAATTATAATATATATAAAATTATATAAATTATTTGTCTTTTTCTTGAAGTTCTTTATTAATGTATTCTAAAAGACCTATAACACGATCATATTCCATTCGTTTTGGACCCACAATGGCAATAGTCCCCTCTTCTCCATTAATATTAAACTTACTTTTTATAATTGTTACATTCGGATCAAATTCTGATTCTTCACCAATATAAACATTAATACCATCACTATTTTCTTCTATTTTACGGACTAAAGACTCATCTTCAAATTTATTAACAATCCTTTTTATCTCATCTATATTATCATATTCAGGTTGTTTTAAAATATTTGTCTTACCACTAAAGAAGACATTAGAGTTATTATGTGTAAAATCATTAAAGGCATCATGAAATATCTCATAAACTGCTTCATATTGTTTAATTGTTTTACTTATAATTGGTTTAACATCAAATTCTAATCTTTGACTTACTTTCGTAATTGGCGTACCAACTAACATCTTATTTATAATTTCACATGTTTTTACTAACTCGCCCATAAAAATATTTTCAGGTATTGTAAACTTCTTGTTTTCAACAATTCCTTTATTAGTACAAACTAAGGCAATTATTTGGTTATTGTCTAAAGGAATAATACTGACTTGCTGAAGCGTATTGTCACTAGAGTTTTTACCTAAAACAACACTAGTATAGTTAGTAATATCAGCAATAATTTCCATGCATTTAGTAATGGCATCATTGATTTGAAGATGCTGATTGTGAAAAATGGTTTGTAGTTTAAGCATTTCTTCGCCATTTAATTCTTTAGGTTTCATTAAATTATCAACATAATATTTATATCCTCGTTCAGAGGGGATACGTCCACTAGATACATGATTTTTTTCTAAGTAACCAAGTTTTTCTAGGGCAGCCATTTCATTTCTAATTGTTGCAGAAGATAATTTAAATTTTTTACATAATGCTTGACTTCCAACTGGTTTAACGAATTTAATATAAGACTCTACTATTTCTTTAAGAAGATTCTTTTTTCGTTCATCCATAGCATCACCACCATTGTTAGCACTCCTCTTGTTTCAGTGCTAATTAAATTATAGCCAGTTGATTAGCACTTGTCAATACCAAAGTGCTAATTTTTACTTTTTTTTATTTTTTAATATAACGAAATATTTTTTTGGCATAGGCATTTTTATTTGCTATAATAAAAATATAAAGAAGTGGTGGGATGAGATGTAATGACAAAAAGAAAGCATAGTAAAAGGCGCTATCGTTTAAATCCACAATTTACAAGATTTATCATATATTTTTTAGTTTTTCTAGCGCTTGGAATATATGGAGTAACAAATATTTCAAAAGCTGTTGCAGATATGAAGTATAAGGAAAGTAATGAATATAAGTTACTATCACTTGGTTATTCAGAAACTGATACTAAAAAATTACTGGAAATATTAAATAGTGAAGATATTCAGACGATTTTAGATGAAGGCGAATATAACGAATTATACCCACAAATTATTAATCAAAAATATTTTTTAGTTAAAAACTATAAAGATTATGTTGCATATAAAGTAGATAACGAAGATATTCCTTATGAAAAAGTTATTGCAATTGTCAATGTTAAAGCAGCCAACGGGTGGTACTCTATAACTGAAAATACCAATATCGCTGATGGTAATTTAATGATAGTTAATAAGTTTTATTCTTTAAGTTCGAGTTATAGCCCAGAAGATTTAGAAAACGTCAGTTTACAATATGCTTATGCTGATAATAAAGCGTCCGCAATTGTTATTCAAGCATTTGAACAGATGTATTATGACGTATTAGATAATTTAAATGTTCATCTTATGGTTAACTCATCATATCGTTCTTATGAAGATCAAGAAGAAATATATAATGATTACAAAAATGTTAGTTTAAAATATGCAGATTCTTATGCGGCTCGTCCTGGTTATTCTGAACATCAAACAGGATTAGCCTTAGATATAACTTCTTTAGAACATAAAAATCAAAAAGAATTTACCTCATCTATAGAATATGAATGGTTGAAAAACAATGCTCATAAATATGGTTTTATTCTACGCTATCCAGAAGGAAAAGAAGATATAACGGGCTATAATAATGAAAGTTGGCATTTTAGATATGTGGGAATAGATGTCGCAACCCAAATCTTTAATGAACAAATTACGTTTGACGAATATTATGCTTATTATTTAGATAAATAAAAGAGATGAAATGTTTCATCTCTTATTATTTTAATTCTTTTAATTTTCTAGCTCCAATGATAATACCGATTGTCGCAATGATAAAGATAGTTAATAGCTTGATAAAGTTATCACCAGTTTCTACTATATCAACAATGGACATAGC
>CANRLI010000022.1 GCA_947631475.1 uncultured Bacilli bacterium
TCAGTTGGACCTGTTGCACCAGTTTCACCTACTAAACCTTGGATACCTTGAAGTCCAGTTGGTCCTGTTGGACCGGTAGGTCCCGTTGGGCCTGTTGGGCCAGTAGCACCTGTTGGACCAGTAGTTCCTGGAGTTCCTGCTACACCTTGTAAGCCTTGAATCCCTTGAGGGCCAGTTGGACCAAGCAAACCTTGAATTCCTTGGACACCTTGGATTCCTTGAGGACCAGTTGGTCCTGTTGGACCTTGTGGGCCAGTTGGACCTTGAGGGCCTACAGATAAATCTCTAAAACCACAACAGCAGCCAGATGATGTATTGTTTTGATTATATTGATTTACCTTCTGTCTTGCTGATTGTAGTAAACAATTATTATTGTTATTCATACTTACCTCCTTACTATAATTTATTCACTTTGCTCTTTAATGCATAGTTGATTTTGATTAATTATAAGTAAAAAAATAAAGTATAAATTAAATAAAGAGGTTTTCACCTCTTTAATTAGCTATAAAGCCTTCTCTATTTAAATAACTTTCAACATCACTTAAGCGTGAATAATTACTACCAACGAATGTTAAATTAGTTTCAGTAAGTTTGATAGTCTTGGCAGCATCATCAAATGAATAATTAGCTTCTCCAGCGTAAGTTTGACGATCTTTTTCGTACTTTTCTTGACTTTGATATATATATTCAATCGTATGAGTACCTGATATTAGAATTAAATTGTCTTGGCTTTGCATAAAGCGTAAACTATAGTTTTCTTTAAGTTCATAACCTAAACTATTATTATATGGTACTTCCTTACTATATGAACGAATATTACCTGTAGCTTCAATAATTAAACTAGCTCTTTTAGTTGTACTATTTTGGAAAGCATCTGTAGCGACAATATATACTACGTAAGAACCAGGTGCTGTATTATTTAAAGCAGTTGTTTCATCTTGAAATGCATAGTTACAACCACTTGAATCATTACATCTTTGAACAAACATACTAGCATCATACGTAGATCCTTCGGATATAATTACTTCTCTAACTTCTAGTTGTGGAGCAGTAGTATCTTTGATAATAACTTGCCCTTTTTTACTAATTCCATGATATGTTACCGTAAAATTATATGTACCGACTTTCGAAACATCAACTTCCGATAAATCTAAAGCATATAAAAGTTCATCGACCTTACCTTTACCTGGTTCAACATATGAAGAAGTTCTAAGTGGTAGTTCAGAACCTAGCTCTACAGTAACTGTTTTAGGTTTAAAATCTTTATCCGTAGGAGCATTAAAAATATAATATACTAGTCCACCTACGATAATAATTAAAACTAAGACAATTAAAGATGTCGTGTTTTGAACTTTTTGAGCGCTTTTAGTAACTTTTTTCTTTTCTTTTTTCTTACGACTATTTTTATTTCTTTGTTTTTCAATTTTTCTTTGTTCAATATCAATTTGGTCTGGTAACTTAACGTTATCGTTAACTGTTACTTCACCATCGATATTCATTGTGCCAATAGAAACAGCTCCATCACTTTTTAAAGCATTATCTTTGCTTATTAATTCTAAAGCATTATTGTTATCAGAGAAATCTTCCATCTTAGGAATAATGGCAGATAAATCGCGCTTTTTAGTAACTTTTTCGGTTTCACTATCAATCATAGTGGGCATTAAAGTATCGCTATTTGAAGGTTGCTCTTTAGTTTCAGGGGTTAAAGTAGTCTTTTCTGACTCTTTTGCTGAATCATTTTCTTCCATAAACAAGCTCCCTTCTTTTATTCTTTATTATATACTATATAATTAATATACACTTTTTTTATATATTTTTCAATAGCCATATAAAAAGAAACCTTGTTTAAAGGACCATTTAAAATCCTTAAACACAGTTTCTTATTTATAAGCTTTTACCCTTAGTATCTTCATCTAGATTATTTAGATCATATTCGTAACGAACACCTTCTGGTACTCTAATTTCTACTTTGTAATCTGCTGGATTAATGGCATCTTGATTTTTAAAAGTTAATTCAGATTCAGTAATTGGAATTGTCTTACCTTCTTCATCAGTAGCAGTGAAATTCTTAGTAGAAACACGTTTATGATAATTTTGTTTATTAACTAAGTCTATTTTAGCTTTAAATTCATGAAGTTTCTTAGCTAAGTTTTGACTATATTTTATTTTAATACCATTTTTAATAAGAGATATTGTTAAAGTATCAGCTTTTCTTAATACCAATCCTTCTTTAGCTTTGATTTTTGGTACTTTACGTGGATTGAATACTAATTTTTTATTTGTAATGGCAACTGTTGGTTCTGAAACAGTTGTTTCAGTATTAGTAGGTGCTTCAGGAGCCGTTGTTACTTGATCATTTGATTCATTAATAGGTGCGTTTCCCATAACATCTTCTATCTTAGTTGATTTAACTATTTCTCTTAAATTACGTTTATTTTGACGACGTTTTTCAAGAATTTCAAGCATGTTAACACTTGGACGATTAGCTTCAATAACTAAACGACGACTGATTGATGAATTTTGTGCTTCAATAAATGTCAATAATTCATTAATATCATTGGCATAACTTTGTTCATTTTCTGGATCACTTTTTTGTTTATCTGAAAGTTCAATAACGACATTTTCAGCTTCAACAATAAGACGATCATGGGTTTCAATAAACTGTTCATATTGACCACTAAATTTAATCTCTTCAAGAACACAATTCTTTATTTCTGGTACTGAATAGATAAAATTATGATATTTATTAGTATAATCTAAACGTAAATTAGATAATTGTATTTTTTGATTAGTAATTGTGTTTTCAAGTTCGCGGGCTTTATTTTCTAACGCGATAGCATTTTTAATAAAGGTACGATTACTTGGATAGATGAAATTTTCTTCGATAGCTTCACTTTCAATTTGTAAATTTAATGTATTTAATAGAACAATATTTTCATTAAGTATTCGCAAACGTTCTAAGTATGTTTGTTCATCTTTAATCATTTCACTAGTTTTTGGTGAAGAAGTAGTTTCTGGTTGTGGACTAGAAGTTTGATTATCCGTAATCGAAGGTTGTTCTAATTGTTCTTCGGTCGTTTTAGACTTCATTGCTTGATAAGTCTTATTATTGATAATTTGAACACCAAAATCCTGTAAGTTGTTAGAATTAAACATTACATATAATGAAGCATCTTCCTCATTAAATTTAACGTTAATGTTATATTTTTTATTTTCTTCTAAATTAGCAATTTTTTCTAATTTATTAATAGATTGAACTACATTATCATATTGTTCTTTAAAGTTTTCAGCATTATATTCAAGATTTCTTAAAGAAGCAATATCTATTTTGTTATATGTTGGAATTAATTCTTGTTCAATAAATTTAAACTTTTGTAATTCTTCTTTTGAATATTTACTATAAACCTTTTGGTTAGCTTCACTATAGGCATTATTTATTTGACTATTAGTTAAATTAGGATATTGCGCAGCTAATTGTTTTAAGTTATCTTCGGCAGCACGATAAGTTGGAGTTTGTAGTTTACTTAGACAATTTAAATAATAAGTAAGGAACTCTTCGATGATATTTTCTGCTTTAGTAGTATATTCTTTGATAGTTTCTTCTTCGTTAGTTTTCATTTTTTCTAGAGTAATTGGACTAACGATTGGTGTTTCATAATTAATTATTGGATTGATGAAATTAATCTTTAAGATTTGATCTTCTTCGTTAAACTCTATTTTCATACCTAATTCAGGTCTTTGCGAATCTTTTTGTAATTCTTCGATTAATGTTTTAGTTTGACCATAAGCTATTTCAAATGAAGTCTTAGGATATTCTTCTTTAATAGATCGACTAATGTTTTCATAAAGTCTATTAATCATTTTAGAATCAAAATATTGAAAATCTTTACCAACTAAATATTCAACTACATCACTATTGAGATTAGGAAATAATGGTTCTTCTTTAAAAGCTTGTGTTTTTATTTCATAAATATCTGATTCTGATAAAGTTGGATATTTTTTAGCAAGAGCTTCGATTTGTTTATTTAAGTCATTGTATTCGTCTTTAATTCTAATATCTAGGGAAGCTAGTTTTTGAATTAAGCTATCACGATTATTGATAATGACATTTTTAATGTCAGTAGATAATTGTATTTTAGCGTTTTTATGAGCTGTAAGCTCTTCTATTTCATGATTGATTTCGTCTTTTATTTTTATAAATTCATCAGAATTTTTAAAGAAACTTGGCATGATTCCAGCCATAGTTTCAAATGGCAATTGTAGGGATGGTTTGTTAGTAAACTCACGATCCTTTTCATTAAATTGGATTTGGGAATTGTCATTAGTTTCATTTAATTCAGCCATTTTATAAGCAAAAGTTTTATAGACCTTGCAAGCTAATGATGAAGAATTTCTAATACTTTCATATTTAACATAATATTTGAAGCCACTTAATTGTTCATATTCTTTTTGACTTGTTGAAATGGCTTTGATATCTTCTTTATATTTATCATGTTCATCTTTTAGTTTGTTAATGATGCTCGTTATTTCATTAACATTTTTTTCAGGATTTTCAATCAAGACATTTAATTTTTCTAAACTAGCATCTATGTTTTTCTTATGCTGAGTTGCACTTAAAGCCTTCTCTTCAATATAAATGCTATCCACTTCAAGTTTATTAGCATGAGATTCACTCATAATAATTTTATGCATAGCATCAATTGATTCAAGTTGATCTTTTAAACTAAGTGTTTTATGTAAATACTCAGCTTCCGAAGCTTCTAATAAAGATTTTTGTTCTTCACTTAGTGTTTCTGAAGAGTTATGAAGAGTATTTTGGATTCTAGTTAATTCGTTTTCATTATATTCAAAGGTTTTCTTTAAGGTATCATAAAACTTTTCATAACCTTTTTTAGCAATTAAGTCTTCAACTAAGGTTCTTAATTTTTTTTCATCGTCGGAAAGGTCCATTTTTAAATCTGAGCTTTGATTTAATTTTCTTTTACTTTGAAATGAATATATCTTAGCTGCTAAAGATTTTTTTAAGCCATTAAAGACAGAACTAAGTGTTCTATTGGTTTTAAATATTGACATTTTACTTCCTCCTTCCCTTCTTATGCAACAAGGCTCTTAATAAAATTAGAGATTTTTTCTTTATCAATTGGGTTATTAATATCAATTAATTCATCATAACCTTCTTTGTCCTTTATGACATAAGAAGCTAGAATGTCAACGGTTCCATTTTTATTATCAAGGGAATATACGGCATACTCTTTTCCATCTATTTCAACAACAGACAATAATTCAGCATCCATTATTTCTCCTGTTTCTACTTCAACTTGGAACTTTTGATTTTGTTCTTCCATTGTAATCCCCTCCGTTTTCTTTTTATTATCTTTTTTATTATATCATATATCTTTTTAATTATCTATTATCTTTATTAAAGATAACACGAACTTTGGCAAGATGAGTATATTTAATGACTTCTTCTTGTAAGCTATCTTTTTCAAATAGAGTTAATTCACAAAATTCCCATATACTAAAAGATGAGATAAAAGATATGATATCTATTATTATGCTAAATGAAACATTGGCATAAAAAATTGCTAATATTATAAAACCAAGTATACCAATTAGCAAGAAAAAACGACTTTTGCGATTTAAAGCTTCCATTTCCATTTCTTTGTTTATTTTAGTTAAAGTAAAATGATTTTTAATTAATTTACGAATAACAATTTTTTCTTCAGAGGATAATTTATCACTGTGAATTTCAAGAACTATAGGATATTCTAAAGGAATATAAGAAGCACTATTTTCTATGTAATCAAGAAATTCCTGTTTTAAAATAGGAGCTTTGGTTAAAGAATACTCAGCTTTTATTGAGTTAAAAGTAGAAACTTTTAAATCGATATATGCTTCATCATCATTGATGATAAGATCATTAACTTTTTTAAAGTTTTCAAATTTAGCTCTTTGATATTTTTTTAAACGTTCTTTAGTAGCCATTAAATAATCACTTCCTTGTATTTTGATAGTAATTATTTTCAGCTATTTGATCAGCTAAATAACTTAGTTCATCGTCTTCATCGGCATCAGTATTATCAATCATATATAATAATTCCGTAGCACTTTGACATTTACTAGGATCTATATTATGTCTTTGTAAACAAGATACTTGATTATCCGTTAAAAGTAAGCCGTTATTACGAACTTTTAAGAAATTACGGTCAATGTCTTTTAAGTCTCCTAACTCTTCTATTTCGTCATTAGTAAATTCATGAGTCATTTTGGTCACCTTTCCTTATGTTGTTATATTTTTCTATTCTTATTTAGTATATCATAATTTAAGGAAAAATAATTAATAAATCTAGTTTTTTAATTCATCAATCGCTTTAGCAACTCCTAAACGACCATATTCATAGGTTAAGCTACCTTGTTGGTAAGCAATATAAGGTGGTCTAATAGGACCATCACAGCTTAATTCTATAGAAGAACCTTGTGTAAAAGTACCAGCGGCCATAATGACTTGGTCTTCATAACCTGGCATGTCCCATGGCATAGGAATAGCTTTGGCATCAACTGGTGAACCCATTTGGATACCTTGAACATATTTAATTAACTTTTCTTGGTCATTAAAGATAATGTTTTGTACTATATCAGCACGTGCTTCATTATATTTAGGTTCGACATCATAACCTAAATCTTGTAAAGTTTTACTAGTTAAAATAGCGGTTTTTAAACTACTTGCTACTACACTGGGAGCCATAAATAAACCTTGTAAAAGACTTTTATTGATACCTAAAGTTGGCCCTACTTCACGGCCTTCTCCAGGACAAGTCAAGCGTTGACCAGCTAAATCAACTAATTCTTTTTTACCAGCAATATATGCTCCATTAGGAGCAATACCTCCCCCTAAATTCTTTATTAAAGAACCAACTATAATATCAGCACCTACTGATAAAGGAGTTTGTTCCTCAACAAATTCACAATAACAATTATCAACCATAATAATGACATCTTGATCAACTGAACGGATACATTTAATTACTTTTTCTAATTTATCAATAGTTAAACTTTTGCGTGTTGAATAGCCTTTACTTCGTTGAATTTCTATTAATTTTACATGATTATTTTTTAGGTACTTGGTAATTTGTTCATAATCAAAATCATCATTTATTAAGTCAATTTGGTCATATTTAACACCAAATGAAGCTAAACTACTATTATTAGGGACAATACCTATTACTTCATGTAATGTATCATAAGGAAGACCAGATATTGAAAGCATTATATCATTTGGTCTTAAATATGAAAATAAAGCAACAGTTAAAGCATGGGTTCCCGAAATAAATTGACTTCTTACTAAGGCATCTTCGCCATCTAAAATATCAGCAAAGATTTTTTCTATATTATCACGTCCTAAATCATTATAGCCATAACCTGTGGTACTACTAAAATAATTTTCTGAAACATTGTATTTTTGAAAAGCTTTTAAAACTTTCAAACTATTTTTTTGACAAGTAAGATCAATATTATGAAATATATCCTGCAATGCTTGTTCTTCTTTGGCGATTAAATCTAATGTATCTAAGCTAATTTGTAAATCATCATTCATTAACATCTACCTCCATCTATTTTTATAATAGAATCATTAACATATGAAGCTTTATCAGCAACAAAAAAAATAAATTCAGCAATTTCATGAGGTTCCGCAAAACGATTTAAAAGAATATGTTGGTATTCCTCTTCAATATAATCTGATGGTAATTCCTTGTTCATTTCAGTATTAACCCATCCAGGAGCTATACAATTTACTCTAATGGTGGGAGCATACAATAAAGCGAAATTATGAGTAAGAGAAATAACGCCAGCTTTGGAAGCATCATAATCTAGACTATAGGGATAATAAGAATCAATACCATTAGTTGATGAAATATTAACAATTGAGCCATAACCTTGATCTTGCATAATAGGACCAATATGTTTACACATTAAAAAAGTTCCAATTAAATTAGTACTTAAGATTTCATTAAAATTAGCAACTGTTTTATCTTCTAAAGTTGTATCTATGGCAATACCAGCATTGTTAATTAAACAATCGATATGCCCAAATTCCTTAACTGTCTCATTAATTAACTTTAAAACTTGTTCTTCATCTTTAATATCAGCTTGAATTACTAAAGCTTTAACTTTATATAAAGATTCCACTTCCTCCTTTAAAGACATTGCTGCTTCTTTATGGACAACATAATTAATCACAACATTATAACCATTTTTAGCAAATTCTTTGATAGTAGATTTTCCAATGCCACGACTACTGCCTGTAACAATAACGACTTTAGAAAATTCTTTGTTTTCCATACTTATACCTCTTTTCAATGCCTTTATTATATCATACGAAGCATTTAATACCTATTATTTTAGTACCTCAACATATTTCTTATATTTTAATAATTCCTTAGTAAAGACAGAAAGATGAGAAGAAGGACTTAAAATATAAGTAATAGATTTAGTTCTAGTTAAAGCGACATAAAATAAACGCCGTTCCTCTTCATACTTATAATAATCTTTTTGATTATTAACATATTTTAAGATTTTTTCATCTTTTATTTGGGATGGAAGTCCTGTTAAAGAGTCAGTAACATTAATCAAAATAACTACTTCACTTTCTAAGCCTTTAGATTTATGAATAGTTAAATACCGAAAATTAATATTTTGATATGTAAAGATATCTTCATTTTTAGTAAAAGAATTGTCAATATACATTGTTATATCCTTATTATTACGACCTAAGACCATTATATCTTTACATTGATTATCTCCAAGACTTAAAAGTAACTTCTTAAAACCTCTTACTAAATCATCTGCATAGCATATTTTAATGGGATAATCCAAGTGTTTTTGAGAGATTAATACTTTCTTTTGTTGAAATTTATTTTTCATAATAAAACTACCTGCTACATTAATTAATTCTTGCGGATTACGATAAGTATTAATAATTTGAAAAACTTTGGCATACTCAAAATACTTAGTAAAATTTAAAAACACTTGTAAAGAACAACCAGTAAATCTGTAAATAGATTGAAAATCATCACCTACGGCTAGTAAATTAGCATTAGTAATATTAATAATCTCTTTAAGTAAATTAAATTTAACAAGGGAAGTATCTTGATATTCATCGACAATAATATATCGCCAATGCTTATTTAAACCATGAACTTTTAATACTTCTAAGCTACGATTAATCATATCATTAAAATCTAAAGCCTTTTCCTTTTTCAGTTCATCTTCATAAAGAAGATAAATATTAATAATTAAAAGAAGTAAAGCTTTATTTTGAAGATATTCCCGATAATTTAAAGTATATCTAATTCTTTTTAATATATAAGAAAAATAAGATAAAGAATAATTATTAGCTTTAAAAAGAGTTATAAAAGTATGAATAAGTCTTTGGAGATTAAAAATATCCTTTGACTGATAATTTTTACCTAAAATAATTGATAATTTCTTTATAAAAATTTTATTATGGGGAATAATAGAAGTAAAGAAATTATCAATTATTTCTTCTAAAAAATGGTCAGGAGCGATTATAAATGGTACATTGTTTAACTTTAATATTTCTAATGCTAGTTTATGAAATGTGTAAATATCTATCTTAAAATTATAATTTTTATTAATATTATTTCTTAAATTATTAGTAGCATCATTAGTAAATGAAATACATAGTATATCCTCTGGATTATAATGACATTCTTTAACTAAATAGACAATTTTACCTATAATAGTTAAACTCTTACCAGAACCAGCACCCGCTACTACTAAAGTAGCTTTTTCATTACTTAAGACTACTTTTCTTTGATATTCGTCTAATGGGTAACCATTAATATTATCTAATAAAGATGAATGACTAGCTTTTCTTTTAAAGTATAATTCATTATTTTGATTTACTAAGTCTGAAAGATGGAGATAATCTTTGATAAATTGTTTTTCAGAGGAAGTAAGAGATGACTTTTTTTGAAGATTTTCATATAAGGTTATATATTTTTTTTGAATAATTTCTTGTTCTTGTAAATTAAGATATTTTAAAGAAGTAAATAACTCATAAAATTCTTTTATTTAGTTACCTCCTATCTATTATATATTTTATAGTTATTGGTTGTTATTCCTTTAAGAGAAGTTAATTTACTTATTTTTTTTATCATGATATAATTTAAGAGAATAATAAAAGGAGAATGGCTATGACGCAGTATGATACTAAAGAATATTTAGATAAATTAAATAAATATTGGAATGCAGCTAATTATTTATCAGCTTGTCAACTTTATTTACTTGATAATCCTCTTCTTAAAAGAAGTTTAAGAAAAGAAGATATAAAGAGAAAAATTGTTGGACACTGGGGGACTGTACCTGGGCAAAGTTTTGTTTATACTCATTTAAATAGAGTTATAAATAAATATGATTTAAATATGATTTATGTCTCTGGACCTGGACATGGAGGAAATGCAATTGTTAGTCATGTTTATTTAGAAGGTAGTTATAGTGAAGTTTATCCTTCTGTATCCCAAGATGAGTTAGGACTTAAAAAATTATTTAAACAGTTTTCATTTCCTGGAGGTATTTCATCGCATGTGGCACCGGAAACACCAGGTTCGATTAATGAAGGGGGTGAACTGGGTTATTCTTTAGCTCATGCTTTTGGAGCCGTGTTTGATAATCCTGATTTAATTGCGGCAGTTGTAGTTGGTGATGGAGAAGCTGAAACAGCTAGTTTAGCTACTTCTTGGCAATCGAATAAGTTTTTAAATCCTAAAAATGATGGGGCTGTCTTACCTATTTTACATTTGAATGGTTATAAGATTAGTAATCCAACAATATTTTCTAGAATAAGTGAAGATGAACTATTAAGTTTCTTTCATGGCTGTGGTTGGGAACCAATTATTGTAGCAGGTGATGATCCAAGTTATATGCATAAAGAAATGGCCATGACTTTAGATAAATGTATTGAAAAAATTAAAAAAATTCAACAAAAAGCTCGAAATAGTGAAAAATATGAAAGACCGATGTGGCCAATGATTATTTTAAGAACACCAAAAGGATGGACTGGACCAAAGGTTGTTGATGATAAACAAATAGAAGGTTCTTTTAGGGCTCATCAAGTACCAATTGATATGTCTAAAGAAGAACACTTAGATTTGTTAGAACAATGGTTAAGAAGTTATCATCCTGAAGAATTGTTTACAGATAAAGGAGAATTAATACCTGAATTAAAAGAACTTTGTCCTAAAGGTAATAGAAGAATGGGTAGTAATCCTCATGCTAATGGTGGTAAATTATTAAAAGATTTAATTTTACCTGATTTTAGAAAATATGCTTTAGATATTCCTAAACCAGGGGAAGTTGAAGCTCAAGATATGGTTGAATTAGGTCGCTATGTTCGAGATGTTTTTGAATTAAATAAGGAAAATAAAAATTTTAGAATATTTGGGCCTGATGAAACGATGTCTAATCGTTTAAATCATAGTTTTGAAGCTGAAAAAAGAAGCTGGATGGGTGAAATAAAACAAACTGATGAATTTTTAGCTCAAGATGGACGAATTATGGATGGAATGCTTTCAGAAAACATGTGTGAAGGTTGGCTTGAAGGCTATATATTAACAGGTCGTCATGGCTTTTTTGCAAGCTATGAAGCATTTATTAGAGTTATAGATTCAATGGCAAGCCAACACGCAAAATGGTTAAAAATAACAAAGCCTTTATCTTGGCGTGAAGAAATAGCTTCGTTAAACTATATTTTGACTAGTAACGTATGGCAACAAGACCATAATGGATATACACACCAAGACCCAGGTTTTTTAGACCATATTGCAACTAAAAAAGCTGATATAGTTCGTATGTATTTGCCACCTGATACTAATTGTTTATTATCATGTTTTGAACACTGTATGAAAAGTAAAGAATACATAAATGTGTTAGTTACTTCAAAGCATCCAAGGCCACAATGGTTAACGATGGAACAAGCTGTTAAACATTGTACACAAGGATTGGGTATTTGGGATTTTGCAAGTAATGATCAAGAACATGAACCGGACTTAATAATGGTTTGTTGTGGGGAAACCCCTACTTTAGAAAGTTTAGCAGCTGTTAGTATATTACACGAATATCTACCTAAATTAAAAATTAGATTTATTAATGTAGTAGACTTATTTAAACTTCAAACCAAAAGTAAACATCCTCATGGCTTAAGTGATGAAGAATACGATGCATTATTTACAAAGAAAAAACCAATTTTATTTAACTTTCATGGCTACCCTTCTCTAATCCATGAGTTACTATATGAAAGATATAATCATAATATAGTTGTTAAAGGTTACATAGAAGAAGGATCTATTACTACTCCATTTGATATGAGAGTTCAAAATGAAATAGATCGTTATCACTTAGTTATAGAAGTTTGTAAAATAGTTCCTAACTTGGGAAGTAAAGGAATATATCTAAGTAAATTAATGAAAGAAAAATTAATAGAACATAAAGAATTTATTCATGAATATGGCTACGACATGCCAGAAATTAGTGAATGGAAATGGTCTAATGAAAAATAGTTATCAAGCGATAACTATTTTTCATTAGAAGTTAATCTTTTTAAAATAAAATAAACAATAAATAAACTAATAAATATAACTAAGTTAATAGTCCCCGTAGTTATTAAAATATCTTTTAAAGAAGTACTTAAAGATAAGGCAATAGCCGGGATATTTAAACTATTTTTAAACATCATACTAATTATAAAAGCAAAGACATATAAAATAAACGCATTAGGAAAGAAAAGTAAAGCAATATCATAAAAGATTTTAATACTTCGTTCCATAACTGTTAATAAAATCAAAGATATTAACAAGATAATAATAAATATAAACAAAGATGAGTCATTATAAATAAAAATTAACAATTTATGAATTAAATTATTTTCAATATAAAAGCTTGTTTGCATAGAAGAAACTATATCATTAATATTATTAGTAATAATTTGACGATCAATAACTTCGTTAGTTGCCTTTTCATATTCATCACAATACTTATTTAATATATTAACTAAAGAAGTTGGTTGAGGTACTTCAGTAATTATGCCTAAATTATATTTGATATAATCAATAGCAAAAGAACTATATACTTCTTTAAACTCTTGTTCATTAATGTATTGTGGTAAATCTTGATAGGCAGTTGATGTAATTATATATGGTTCCTCATTAAAGATAATAGATGATAAATTACTAGGTGATAAAAAAGATTTTAATATATAAATAAGACATATGAAGATGATTGATAAAGATATCAATGTTTTTAAAATACTTAAAATAAAACGATAAATAAAGGTTTTTTTCATATTAAGACCTCTTTAAATATTATTGTTAACTAGTAAGCATTAATACAGGATGATCATCTATAAGATTTAATAAGCGATCATTATCGATTAAATTAATTAACGTATCTAAATGCATAGCACAGAAAAACTCAGTATCATTATCAGCAATATAAAATAATTTAATAACAGGATTATGAAAAAGATTATTAATATCAGCAAAGCCTTGAATAAAACTTTTTAAAGCATATTTAAGAAGACTAGAATTATAAATATTTTTATGATGAACATTAATAAATATTTGATTAAGAATAGATGTTTCTTGGTGTTCTAGTTCATTTATTCTTTTTTTAACTGTATAAGAAGTCCCAAGATTGTTATCAAGAAGTAGTTTATGTTGAGCATATAAAGCTTTTAATTTAATAGTAATTTCTTTTAATTTTTTATTAAGATTAACAATAGCAGGATGAGAATGCGTAATTTTAGCTAAACCAATTTTATTTTGAGGAATATTTAAAACTTCAAAAGGAACTTCAATTAAATCGCGACCATATAAAAGAGAAGGATATAAATTAAAATATGCATAAATAACTTGAAGATGACGATAATCTAAAGGAGTGAAATCATGTTTTAAAAGATGAAGACATACAAAATTTATAAACCTATTAAAATCAGTTTTAACTTTATTAATATATGGTAAAGTATCTTGATCAATCGTTGTGGTATATTGAAACATTAACTCACGATCTGACATATCATAATCTAAATGATTACGAGATTGTTTAATCGTATATATTTTACAATCATTAGTAGTAATATCAAAGTCATTATTACAATTTTCTACGGCATTATATTTAATATAATCAGCAATCTGCATAGCTAAATTTTCTAAAGAAACAATACTATAAATATGATCTTCGTAGCATATATTACCATTTTCAATATAATAATTAGATGTCGATAACATACTACTAATTAAATCATACATACGTGGATAATGCATTTTAATATATGGTAAATTATTATTAAAATATATTAATAAAAGTTCAACTTTAAGATAATCATCAAGATATGGAGGTTCATTATTTTCTAAGGCACAGAAAAAAGATTTATTAGAATTAATAAAAGCTTTTAAAGTGTTTAATCTCTGCTCTTTCATAGGGCACCTCCTATACTATTTATAATAAATTATATTTTTTAGCTAATTCATTTATTTCTTCACATATAAGTTGTTTTTGATGAGAATCTTTTATCTCATCTAAAGAAGTAATTAAATTTATTAAATGATTCTTTTCTTCTAAATTTAGCTCAGAATCAATAACTTTCTTTTTTAAGGCGATATAATCAGGAAGAGGTTCTAAAGACATATCTAAATAAAAAAACTGTGCCAAATTATCGGCTAATTCATAATTATTTTGATTTTTAATAGTAATACTCATAATTAATCACCACCTATATTTTATCAAAAAAAAAATAAATAGCAAATTATCCTTTAATTATAATAAAATTCATAAATATAAAACCACACTTTTAATACCCAAAGTGTGGTCTTATTAATAATTCAATTTA
>CANRLI010000023.1 GCA_947631475.1 uncultured Bacilli bacterium
AATCTTTTTGGCGTGGGTTTCTTTTCCATTTATGACAAACTATTAAAAAGTACTTGACTTATTATAGTTAGCCTCCATATTAAAACTGAACTTTGACATTTTCACGTTCATTCGCTTCAACTTCAAACATTGTTCTAGCTTTATAACCAAATAACTTAGCAAAAATATTACTTGGAAACATTTCTACTTTATTATTATACATTCTAACTACACCATTATAATATTTTCTTGAATTAGCAATATCTTCTTCAACATTAGCTAATTGATTATTTAAATCTTTAAAGTTTTCATTAGCTTTTAAATCAGGATAAGCTTCTGCTAAAGCCATTATTTTATTAATACTAGCTGATAAATGCTCATTTGTTTTAATTTTTTCTTCGTCTGACATATTATCATAAGCACTATTTCTTAATTCTACTACTTCTTTAAAAGTATCTTGTTCATAATTAGCATATCCTTTTACCGTTTCAATTATATTAGGAATTAAATCCCACCTTTTTTTAAGATAAACATCCATAGTTGAAAATGCTTCTTTAACCTTATTATTTAACTTTACAAAATTATTATATAAAGAAATTACATAAATAATAATTAAAACGACCAATGCAATAATAATATAAATCCACATATATCTCACCTCCTATATTAATATCATTTTATCATACTTAGTAAATTTTTTTAACATAAATCTCTTTCATTTAAAAAAGCTATTAAATAGCTTTTCAATTTACATATATTAAACAACTGCTTATTTAAAGTATTTTGTCCCTATTTTTTCAATTCCAAAGACAATTAATAAACACGAAAAGAATAAAATTATTACTGACAAGATTACATTTTTTTCATTATCTAATCCCGTATTAGGGACATTTTTTATAATAAATTCATTATAAACTTCAAAACTTAGTTTACTTCCTTCTTCCGTAATTTCAAAAGGCACTTTAGTTTCATTTTTTCGATAACCAGGTGGTGCTATTTTTTCGGTATAATAGTATTTACCTATTCCCATAGTAATACTTCCTAAACCTTCTTCATTAGTAGTGACACATTCTATCAATTTATCATCTAAAGTATAAACACAAATTGTCGCATCTTTTAATAGTTGATTATTTACTAAGTCTTTTTTGGCAAATTGAACCGTAGAGGTTTTTTCATTCGTCAAAGTTTCGTCAATAACAATACCATTTTCGGTTAACTCAAAGTAATGTTTATCCTCATTTAATATATAACCTTCCGGGGCCTGCAGTTCAATAAAATAATACTTTCCTTTTTTTAATAGTTTGTAACTAATTTTGCCATTTTTATCTGTAATACCTGTATAAATTAAGTTTTCTGTCCCATCATCATTTATTTGATATATCGCAATTGTTGCCCCTTCGACTACATTGGCCTTAGATAAATCAGTTTTAGTTATATATATTTCGCCATACTTTTCATTAGTTAAAGTATCCTTAACAATATAACCATCGTCATTTATAGAAAAATAATGTTTAGCTTCGTTTAGAATATACCCTAAAGGTGCTCCTGTTTCAACAAAATAATATTCACCATAAGGTAATTTAGAAATACTTATTTTCCCTTTTTTATCTGTTATTCCTTGATAATATTCTTGCCATGTGTCATCTTTTTGTCTTTGATAAATAGTTATTGTTGACCCGGGAATAATTTGACCTGTTGATAAATCTTTTTTGGTTATTTCTACAGATGTTGGAACATTAACAAGTGTTTCTGTAATAAAACATCCCCCATCATCTAAAACCGTAAAATAATGTTTTTTATTATCACGTCCATATCCTTCAGGAGCACTATTTTCTATATAATAATATTTACCTTTGGCGATTTGCTTTATCATGATTTTGCCATCCTTATCAGTACTACCTTGAAAAAATAAATCACCATTCTCATAGTAAATTGCAATTTCAGCATTTTTTAAAGGAATATTATCCGTAGAAGATTTTTTAAAAAGTGTAAAAGTAGAATATCTATTATTTTTAATTATTTGATTTACAGCATTACCATAACCATCCACTATTACTTTATATTTAGCATCATTTTTTACATATCCCAAAGGTGCTTCTACTTCCTTTAAATAATAATTTCCTTTGGCATAGCTACCAAAGTTTAAAGGATTAACACCATCAGAAGTTAAACACTTTAACTGCGAATTATCTTCCTTATATAAGCATATTTTAGCCCCCTTTAAACGAGCTTCCTTTTTTACATCTAAAGCATCCCCTTGAATTTCGCCATCTACCTTTTCTACAATAATCTCTGAATCTGTATAATTAGCTTGCCCACTGATAAAATAATCGGTGTCATTTGGATCAGCCCTACTTGCAATTTTTTGAATTGTATTTCCTTCTCCTTTTTTTACATCATTAACACTACTAAAAACATATGTATCTTTAGTCCTAAATCTTTTATATTTCCTTTGTAATTGAATTTTAATCTCACCTACGTTAGTTGCTTTTACCCTTAAGCTATTGCCACTAATACTCGCTTGGCAATTAGTGCAATTAACAACTTCAAAATTACTTAAGATTCCTTTCTCATCTACCAACACTTTGGTATCTCCAATCGGTATTTGCTTAATTAAAGACAAATCAAACGATGGTGTTTGTCCATGGGTGGCAATATCGGCTTCAATTTGTTCTACATATTTATCATATAAATTAGTTTTTGTACAATTAATTTTTGAAGAATATGAACAAAAAGACGCAAATCCTATTTCTTCTGTTGGATAAATTTCTCGCCAAAGCATAACCTGTGTAATAGTATACCACCACTGTTCTGTACGCCCTGGATAACCATAGCCATAATACATAATCAATTTAATTCTTTCTTGATTTACTAATGAACTAGCAATTAAGTTACCATTACCATCCCCATTATAATCATTTAAGCCATCCCAAGTTGTATTATCTCCTGATGTCTGATAAAAACTATTTAAGCCATTGCCTATTGGAACATTTGGTTGAATACAAAAATAATAATTTCCATCTTCATCCATAAAAGGTTTCATGGCATACATGTATCTAAATAAATTACCACCTTTAACCTTGGCAATATAAATATACCAATTATTATTATCTGGATCTTGAATGTGCCCACTTTCTTGAGTAATAACAACCGATTTACTCATAGCATTAACAACCATGGGATTTTTAATAAACCCCCATAACAATGCTATAAACAAAAATATTTTTAAAAAATTTATAAAGTAGCAGTTTTTATTTTCCTTATTTTTTAACATATATTCCTTTCTTAGCCATCATTAAAAAATATAATCTTCCTAAAAACTTTTACCTACCCTATACTAAATAATCTCTCCCTATAAAATCCTATCTTAGTTCCAAACAAATAGATTAGTCAATATTTTTTTTACTCGTTTTTTTTCTATCAAAATACTGTTTTAAAAAATTATTTTTTTTAAAAAAAATCAAAGACCAGCATATAATTTTAATATTTCGAAAATAAGCATTTATATTAAACTAAAAATAAATTTATAGTATATTTTTCATATTAATATTACCCATGCAATTTATAAAAAAAACTTATAAATAAATCTCTTTATTTATAAGTTAAAATATTTTTATCCTCTTAATCTATAACCAAAAATTAAACGTATAGTATAAATAGTAATAAATTTTTCGTAAAGAATCCATCTCTGCTAATAAATTATATCCCATAAAGTAAGTAAAGACATTATAGATTACACTTATTAAAATAAAAGTTATTATTAATTTTTTAAATTCTATATGAAAATGTTCATTTTTTATTAAAGACAGTATAACAATTATAGTCCCTATACATAAAAGCCAACTAAAATCATAAATATATCTTGGTAATATACCAGCCATCTGTGTATCAGCCAATATTATAACCACCGCGAATAGTAAAGTAGCTAAACATATATTAGATAAAGTTTTATTATTAATAATTTTTTTAAATTTATAAAATAACAAACCTAAGACACAAATCAAATTTCTAAAATAGAAACCTCCATACATATTTTCATAAATTGTTTTGCCTAAATATGATGTAGTTAAACGATAATTTTCGATAAAAGGAAATAATGTTGAAACTTTACTAGGAGCAAATAAGAAATAATATAAACCTAAGAAAATTCGATCAAATTTCAACCCTCTTTTTGTCATATCATTAGTTGTTAAATTATAGTTAGCTCCAAAATCAAAAACACTACCAAATCTAGCATAGTTATAATACATTAATAGACCAGCAATTACAACATAAGGAATGATAAATAAAAGCGTTTCTTTCCATGATTTTTTACTAAACAATTCCCTTTTTTTAATAATATAATCACTAAAAATTATAATAGCTAAAAAACTACCCATTAATAATTGCGGACGACATCCTGCAACTAATGCCATAAATGTACTTCCTAAACACAAATATTTTGTTTTTAGTTTTTCACTCATCGTGGCTTTTAACCAAAAGCCTAAACCAAAACATGATAAAGCCATACCTATCGACACTGGTAAATTATAAAAGGTTGGTTCTCCGGAAAAAAAAGGAACGCCACTTACCATTACAAAAAAGATTCCTAAAATTAAATACCACATATAAGATGTTTTTGGAAAATATTTTTTAACAATTTGATATAGCAAATAAAAGATTGACATAGTTAGAAAAAAGATAGCTATCCCCATTGCTAAATAATTAGGCAAATCATTATTCGTTATTAAATAATAAGGTAAATACAAAAGCATACAAGGAACTACCCCAAAATAAGTATAATATTTGCCATTATAATAGGCATAGTCCCAAAAATATTCTTCATATCTTTCTACTTTAGAATCACGATATTTAGTATCATAAGGATTTTCTAATTCTTCTAATTTAGGAGATACTTCTAAATCTAAATAAAACTGCCCTTTAGCCAAGGCTTTTGCTAAATTTTTATATTGTGAGTAATGAGAAATACTCCTTGTAGTATAACTTTTAGAATTTAATAAAGTTAAACTACCAAATACACCAGAAATTAATATTATAACTATTCCCGTAATAACTTTCGCTTTTTTAAAATTATAATCCAGTTCAAATAAATTATTTTTAGGATTAACGCATAAAATACCAAATACTAATATTAAACATAATACCAAACGTAAATCATTAATAAATAATGGAACATGCGGATTAATAGCTATCTGATTTATTTGAAAGCTTTTCTTATCTTTAATTTCCAAAATTTTTATCTTTATATCATGAACATGTCCACTGGGATTAACTTTAGCATAGTGACTATTAACTATTGCATCTGCATATTCTCTTTCCCCAGCTACCAAATATAACTGATTAGCATCATCTGTAAAAGATAATTCATATTTCATAAATAAATTGCCATTATTAGCCAAATCAAGATATAAAGTATTCAATTCACTATCAAGATTTTTTATTTCAATATATGCTTCATCTGCTACCACTTGACACTCATTATTACAAACAATTCCAGTTAAACTATAATCCTTTAATTCTTTATATTCATCGTTAATTATCAAAGATTCATAATGACGAAAATTAAAAACAGTTAATTCTAAAGCCATCGAAGTAACAAGAGCAATCAAAAAATACTTAGTGATTGTTTTTAAATATTTATTTTTTATTAGATTTAATTTTTGTATTATGATTATCCCTATAACTAACAAAAGAAAAAATAGTATCATATAAAAACTCCTTGGTAAATATCTAAATATTATTATACCACCAAACTGATAATATTAATCAATTAGAATACAAAAATAGTAACGAATATTAATTTACAACATACAATATAGTGAGGATAGTATTAACTAAAGAAACTATCTCCATTATTTCTTATCTTTCAAAGTATTGTTAAAGCAAATATTTATTTTGAAAGGAGAAAAAATGAAAAAGAAAAAATATTTTATAATCATTATTTTGCTCTTAGCCATTTCGATTATGTCAGTTGGCTATGCAACATTTACTACTAATCTTGAGATCAAAGGCACTGCCACAATCATTGGTAAATGGGATGTTAGAATAACTAATATAGAAATCGTTTCTTCTAGTCCTGGTATTGAGGCAGAAACTCCAACATTTTCTAATACCAATATTGAATTTTATACAGAATTAATAAAACCTGGCGATGAAGTAAAATATCAAATTACTATATCCAACCAAGGAAATATTAATGCTCAATTAGATGATATTCTTTTTATGAGTGACGAAACTGATGAAAATAGCGCTATTTCATTTGAAACTAGCGAAGTATCGCAAAATTTAAATGCTGGTGAGGAAACAACTTTTTTTATAACTATCAAATATAAAGAAAATATAACTAAAGTACCAGATGTTCAAACCAAAAAAATAACAGGAATTATTGTCTATGTGCAATGTTAATTATATATTAAACCCTTATATTGGAATAATATCTAATATCTTTTTTATAACTAAAAATAGATATTTATTTTACTATCTATTTATTTAAAATATGTCATATATCTCTAACATAAAAGCCAAATTCCTTTTCTTTTATTTATTAATTTATTCTATAATATCTATTTTTTTCCGTTTTATAAATATAAATTTTTATTTAGTTATTATTAATCCTTTATTATGTTTAATAATTGATATCTATATTTTACTTTATCAAAAACAAAAGCTATACAGTAAAACTAATTATAAAGATTATTTCATTACTATCACTACTACCATTATATTTATAATAATCAATTTTTTGCTTGGCTTTAAATTAGGTTTTGTCATCAATCCACTTTGTCACAATTACATAATAGCTTTTAAAAACATCTTTATTCACATTATTCCAATCATCAGTCTCGAATTAATAAGAAACATTATCTTAAATCAAAATCGTCATAATAAATTGGTACCCATTCTTGTAACTATTTTTATCATTTTAATTGAAATAAATACTAATCAACTTTTACCTACATATAATAATAAAGAATTTATTTTTCAATATCTATGTTCAACTATTATTCCGATTGTTAGTAGTAATATTTTATACACATATATTTCATTAAATATTTCTTATAAAATATCCTTAATCCTTATTTTAGTCAATATCATCTCTGTAATACTTTTACCAATATTTCCTAATATTAATTGGTTTACTAAAGGTACACTGAGTCTTCTAAAATTTTTTGTGATATACTTTTTATTTAAAAATAAATTAGCAAAAGAATCTTTAACTCTACCACCTAATAAAAATTCTTTTGTACTAATAAGTTATGCTTTAACATTAATTTTTGCTACTTCTTTAGTTTGTTTTATGCTAGGTATATTTAAATATAAACCTATTACTATCCTCTCTAATAGTATGACACCTGTCTTAAATCGTGGCGATATAGTTATATACAAAAAATTAAATATTGACGAATTAAATAATCTTCCTTTAAATTCTATTATCATCTTTTCATACAATGATAAATATATTATCCATCGAATTATATCAAAACGTGAAGAAGATCATATGGTTTATTACACCACCAAAGGTGATAATAACGAAACTGCCGATTACAACGAAATATCAGCTTCCCAAATTCAAGGATTGTATATTTTTCATATCAAATATCTAGGATATCCCTCAATTTGGTTAAATAATTTTTTTAACACTTAAAAAAGAGTATAATTTTAGCATTCAAATCTAGAACTATACTCTTTTTATTATTTATAAACTTAAAATTCATCTTTATAACTTATATCATATACACTTGGTCCTTTAATACATTTACCATCAATATCAAATCTTGAAGCATGACAAGGACAATCCCATGTTTTTTCTACTTCATTAAAAATTAAACTACAACCCATATGAGGACATTTATTATACACCATATGTTTTTCACCATCATCATAAATACCAATACTTTTCCCCTTATGCATAACTACTTTGACCTTTTCGTCATACCAGCTTTTATTTTTAAATAACTTATTTTGAATAAAGCCTTTCATACTACTACCAACATTTATCATATACTTATCAATATCGCTTAAACAACTTGTTCTTAATGGATTAAACAATTTTTCATATTCATTTTTTCTTCCTAAAATAATATCACTTAAAATCATACCTGCTAACGTTCCATTAGTCATTCCCCACGTATTATAACCAGTACCTATTAATAATTGTTCATTATGTTTTTGTATTTTTCCTATATAGGGCATTTTATCAACCGTTATTAAATCATCGTTCTTCCAAATATATAATGGTTTTAAACCTAAGTCATTTGCTTCTATTATTGTTTGTTTATAATTTTTATTTTCATTTAAACTATTACATATATTATGGGAATTACTTAGATATATCATATAACTATGGTC
Organism: uncultured Bacilli bacterium; assembly: GCA_947631475.1. Lineage (GTDB taxonomy): Bacteria > Bacillota_I > Bacilli_A > RF39 > UBA660 > Coprovivens. The sequence goes on from CANRLI010000023.1 coordinate 8,329, forward strand.
ATCTTGATAATATCTAATAGATTGACAAGGATTAGAAGATGACAATAATGTTTTAGTTTTATAATTTGCTAAAGAAGCTGTAATAATTGATTTTTCCGTATATGTTTTTAAGGGCATTAAATAAGGGAGAATAAAAAACGGATAATGACAAGCAAAGATAATTTTTTTAGTTCTTATGACATAGTCTTTAGTATAACAAATATATAATTGTTGATCTTTTTTTATTTTGTATATTTTGGTTTTTTCAAAGATTTCTTTTCCTGCCTCTATACAAATTTTTTTTAAAGCTCTTAAATATTTCAAAGGATGAAAAACATAAGTATCTGTAACCCCAATTGCGTAGCCCTTTTTAGTTTGACTATCAATTACTTTAATACCTAGTTTTTCCAAAATAGCTTTTTCTTCAAGCAATTTATTTATATCTTTTAGTTTACTACTAAACACATATGAATCTACTTTTTCAAAATTACAATCAATATTTTCTTTCTTAATAATTCTTTTTATTTGCTTTATTGCATCGAGTTGTGATAACAAATATGCTTCTGCAACTTCTAAAGAATATTTATTTACTAAATCTCGATAAACAGTCCCTTGCAAATAATTAATCTTTCCTGTAGTTCGTCCCGTTACTCCATGACCAATTATATTTTGTTCGACTAGACAAATCTTTAAATCACTATTTTTCAAATGATATAAAGTCGAAATACCTGTTATTCCACCTCCAATAATCAAAACATCAACATTTATAGACTGATTTAAAGTTTGAATTTTTTCATCCTTTTCATCAGCTAACCAAAGACTTTGTACTTTCATAAAACATTCACCATCTATAGTATTGCCTAATCTTCCTTTAAAAATGCACTATTTTATATAATTAACAAGTATTAATGTATAAAAAAAGACAATCAAGCTTCCTTAAATTGTCTTTTCAAATTGGCTATTATAAAGTTGTTCATAAAATCCACCTTGAGCCATTAATTCTTCATGGGTACCCTGTTCTATTATATTACCTTCATTCATAACTAATATTAAATCAGCATTTTTAATTGTTGAAAGACGATGGGCAATTATAAAGGAAGTTCTTCCTTCGGTTAGTTTATCCATAGCCTTTTGAACTAATTCCTCTGTTCTTGTATCAACATTACTTGTTGCTTCATCTAAAATTAAGAATGGAGCATCTTCAATCATACCTCGAGCAATTGTTAATAATTGTTTTTGCCCCTGACTGACAGAAGTATCATCTGTTATAACTGAATTTAAACCTCCAGGTAAAGTCTTAACAAAATGATCAATTCCTACCGTACGACATGCTTGCCATAATTCTTCATCTGTTACATCTTTCTTATTAAATCTTAAATTTTCACCTATCGTACCTTCAAATAACCAAGTATCTTGTAAAACCATAACAAATAAATCATGAATATTCTCGCGTGTTAGATCTTTTGAAGAAACACCATCAATCAAAATATCTCCATCATTAATATCATAGAATTTCATAAGTAAATTAACCATTGTCGTTTTACCTGCACCTGTTGGTCCAACTATGGCAATTTTCTGTCCTGGTTTAGCTGTAACACTAAAATTCTTAATTATCGTTCGTCCAGGTTCATAACCAAATTTAACATTTCTAAATTCAATTTCACCTTTTACTTTAGATTTATCTAAATGTTTTCTCTTATCGTCTTGTGAAGGCATTTCTTTTTCATCTAAGAAAGCATAAACTCTTTCAGAAGCTGCTGCCGTAGATTGTAAATTAGTTGTCGCTTGAGCAATTTGCGATAATGGATTTGTAAACAATCTAACATAAATCATAAAGGCTACTATAACACCAAATGAAATTATATTATTCATTGTTAATAAAGCCCCAACCACACATACAGCAACGTAACCTAAATTACCAATAAAACCCATCATTGGTTGCATAGTTCCAGACAAGAAAATACTTTTTCTTTTAGCTTGAAATAAGTCATCATTTAGTTTATCAAAATCATTAACAGCATCATTAATACCATTATAAGCTTTTACAACATTATGCGCAGAATAATTTTCTTCGATATACCCATTCAACTCACCTAATGCTCTTTGGTTTTCACTAAAATATTTTTGTGATTTTCCTAAAATAGCAAACATAAAAACAAAACCTAATAAACTAGATAAAATAGCGGTAATTGCCATAATCCAATTAGTATAAAACATCATTATAATTGATCCAAGAAATAAAGTAACACTCGTAACTAAAGTTGATAAACTATTGTTTAAGTTTTGAGCTATTGTATCAATATCATTAGTCACTCTTGATAAAATATCACCTGTTTCATGAGTATCAAAAAACTTTAAAGGTAATTTATTAATTTTAGTACTAATACTAGTTCTTAGAGATTTAGCAAAGCTATTAGATACTGTAATTAATGATAAACTTTGAATATAGCTAAATAAAGCACTTATAAGATAAATAATTCCCATAAAAATTGCTAATTTTTTAATTTTATCAACATTCATTTTAGGTTCAATTAAAGAATAAATACTCTTTGGTAAATTATCCATTACTTCTAAGGCTTGTTCTGAATTATCAACTTGAACTGTACTCATCGTCATAACCATACTAACTAAATCTTCTTTACTTATGCTAACACCATCTACTTTAATATCATCAAATAATATTAATAAAATGTCTTCTGAACAATTAGTTAAAGCAGCAAACTGATTATCGTTTTCATTTGTTTGCATATCTTCCATAATTTTTAAAAAGTTATTTTTTTCTTCATTACTAATACTTGTAGACATCATAATTTGTTGCATTTTAGTTTGTAATTTTTCTTTAGATAGGCTATCACCCATAGCCGTATAAATCTTTTCAATATTCTCGGTTCTAGGAACTAAACCTAAGCCTATTTCATCAGCTAACGTTGATAATTTATCTGGCATTATAAGGGCCATTATAGCACTAGCCATCGCTAAAATTAAAGATAAAATCATTAAAAATTTCCAAGTTCTCAGATTACCTAACAATCTTTTCATTGAACCAAAAAAGTCTTTAGATTTTTCTTGAACTCTACGTCCTCCTGGTCTAGGCATCTTTTAACTCCTCCTCACTTAATTGAGATAAAGCAATTTCCTTGTATATCTCACAGTTTTTTAATAATTCCTTATGTGTGCCAATTCCCACACATTCTCCTTTATCTAAAACGACTATCTTATCAGCATTAATTATGGTACCTATTCTTTGAGCAACAATAATATTCGTTGCATCTTTAGTATATTTTTTTAATTCCTTACGTAACGTTGCATCTGTTTTATAGTCTAAAGCTGAAAAAGAATCATCAAAAATAAATATTTCTGGTTTTCTAGCAATGGCTCTTGCTATTGCTAATCTTTGTTTTTGACCACCTGATACATTAGTACCACCTCGTGCAATATGTGATTCATACTTATCAGGCATTTTTAAAACAAATTCTGTTCCTTGAGCAACTTTGATAGCTTCTTCTATTTCTTTTGGCGTAGCTTCTTCTTTACCATTATCACCATAGCTAACATTATAGTTAACACTACCCGAAAATATAACTGCCTTTTGAGGTACATAACCTATCTTATTATTTAAACTACTAATCTTATATTCTTTAACATTAACACCATCTACTAATACTTCACCTTCTGTAGCATCATAAAATCTTGGAATTAAATTAATTAAAGTAGACTTACCAGAACCAGTCGAACCTATAAAAGCCACTGTTTCTCCTCGATTAGCTTTAAATGAAATATTTTTTAATAAATAATCATCGGCATCAGGATATTTAAATGAAACGTTTTTAAACTCAACTGTTCCAACTTCAGTAGTTTGACCATTAAATGTTCCATCTATTACACTAACATCTTCATCTAAAACCGCATTAATTCTTCGTGCAGATATTTGCGCTCTTGGGATCATCATAAATATCATTGCTAGCATTAAAAATGACATAATTACTTGCATACCATAACTAGAAAAAACGACCATATTACTAAATAAAGTAACTTTTCCTATCATATTGGCTTTCAATATTAAAACAGTTCCAATAACATATATACCTAACGTTAAACTATGCATTACTAAGTTCATCACTGGATTCATAATTGCAAAACATCTTTGATTAAATAATTGTTGATCAGTTAAATTACTATTAACTTCATCAAATCTCTTTTCTTGAAATTCTTCAGCGTTAAAAGCACGAATAACCCTTATTCCACTTAAATTTTCTCTTGTAACTCCATTAATCTTATCAATTAATTTTTGCACTTTTTCAAATCTTGGCAAGACAATTATTAAAAGAATTATCACCATTGTTAATAAGATAAAAACACAACAACCAGTTAAAATACTCCATTCTAAACCTTTATTTAGAATTTTTAAAATTGCCCATACTGCCATAATAGGAGCTTTAACCATCATTTGTAATCCTAAACCAATTACCATATCTACTTGCGTTACATCATTAGTTGTTCTAGTAATTAAACTACTAGTAGAAAATTTTTTAATTTCTTCAGTTCCAAATTCTTGAATTTTTCTAAATATTTTAGCTCTTATAGTTGTCGCAAAACTCGAAGCAATATTAGCAGCTAAATAACACACAAATATTGAAGATACCAAGCTTCCAAAAGCACACAACAACATTAAGCCACCTTGTTTTAAAACATCTCTCATCAAATGTCCTTCTGTTTGAACAAGTCTTGTAATCTCACTCATATAATCAGGCATTGTTAATTCTAACCATACTTGGAAGACAATTAAACATAAGGCAATACAAATCCCTATTATTTCTTTCTTAGTTAAATTTTTAAATAACTTTATCATATTAAATCCTTTCCAAATTTTCTTCTATTTTTTCCAAAACACCACTAAATATAATATATTCATCATGCGTAATATTTTCACCTAATAATTTATTAATTTCAATTATGTCATCTTTAAGTTTATTAGCAATATCCATAGAATGTTTAGTTAAAACAATTACATTTTTCCTTGAATCATTACTTGATCCTTCTCTTTTAATCAAATGATTTTTTTCCATCGTATTAAGAATGGCCGATAAAGTAGATTTCTTACATGCAATCGTCTTTTCTATATCCTTTTGACAAACTTCGTCATCACTTTTAAAAATATACATAATAATTCTACCCTGTACTGGCGTTACATCTAAATGCATTCTCTTATAACGAGCAGCCATCATTCTTAAAATATTCAAATAAACAGATTTTATTTTCAAAATTAATAAACTATCTTCCAAACTAACCACCTCTAATAGTTCTATTGCGAACTATTTAATTATATTACTCCTCATCTCATAATGCAATAAAAAAAAAGCATTACTATAGCTTTTCACAAAATTTTCATTTTACAATTTATTAATATCACTTGTATTAGGATCAACCTTTATATATTTAGGTAATCCCCATCCTTTTTTAGTAAATAAATTAATACCATAAAATAATAAAATTAATATATCGCCAATAAGAATTAAAAAAAATATAAGCTTAAAAACAAAATGCCTAATCAAAATAATTAAAATAAGCAAGCAAAATATAAAACCAATTATACATTTAACTTTACTTGGCTTACGATAAATCTTTTTATATTTCATATTACTTGATTCATCATTAGCTACCGAGTAACCATCTAAAAACATATCAACTAAATTTTTATCTTTTTTATTATTCATTATAACCACCAAACAATATCTTACAATATCCTCTCAGAAATAACAAATTATCTTCGTTTTGAATAATATTTAATTAATGCGGTATTAACAATACTTTGAACAATAATTGTTAAACCAAATAACAAGGCTCCAACTATTTCATTGATTAACAAACATATAACTAACATAAATATCATAACATAAGTCATAAAAATAATTGTTAAAACATCAGCTTTACCTTCAATTATTAAATTTAACTTATTTTCTTTTAAGTCATTATCTTTATATAACAATACAATAGCTGCCATAAATAATATAAACCCTACAAAAAATAGTATTACACCAACTATTTTTAAAATATCGGCAGCTGAATAATCAAAAATACTAAATAAGAAAGAGGTTCTTACTGAAGCACAAAAAAGAAAAACAAGTCCTATTAAATAAAGGACTAACCCTACTACAAAAAAAAGGATGGTTAAAAATTTTCTTTTTTGTTTCTCCGTACTCATACTATTCTTCCATTCTAAATTAATTTAGACTTTTTTTATAAACATTAATAATAGGTTTTACAAATAAAGTAGCATCATCAACTAAACTTTGTAATTTAAAGTTTCCATCTTCTAAAGTCATATTATAATAATTTAAATGTAAAGTATATTCGTCATTTAAATCTTCAATATCATTAATATTATAATAAACATCGACAAAATCTTTATCATTTTTTGTATCAATCATCGTGGCATAAGTCCAATTTATATCACAAATATATTCTGGGCAATCAGTTATTTTATATTCGTCTAATTCGTCGTTATACTCATATTGAGTTAATTTTTCTATATCATCTTTATTTAATAA
>CANRLI010000024.1 GCA_947631475.1 uncultured Bacilli bacterium
CATAAATAAATCTTTTAATTCGTTCATAGGTATCGGTATATGTAAATGAATATAAAATAAATTGATGACTTTTTCGTCATCAATTTATTTATCAAATTGGTAAATTACCAATATTGTTTTAACAAAACTTTATATATTCTTTTTTAATAACTCATTATAATTAAATTATCTACTTCTTCTCTATCTTTGTTTTACCACCCATATATGGTTGTAATGCTTTTGGTATTAAGATACTTCCATCTTTTTGATAATTGTTTTCAATTACGGCAATTAATCCTCTTGGTGATGCCACAACTGTATTATTTAAAGTATGTAGATAATATGTTCCTTTTTCTCCCTTAGCTCGAATACCTAATCTTCTAGCTTGCGCATCCGTTAAATTAGAACAACTTCCTACTTCAAAGTATTTTTGTTGTCTTGGACTCCATGCCTCTATATCACAAGATTTATATTTTAAATCTGCTAAATCACCACTACAGCATTCTAATTGTCTAACTGGAACATCTAAACTTCTGAAAAAATCAACCGTTAATTTCCACATTTTTTCATACCAGTTCTTAGATTCTTCTGGTTCACAAATAACAATCATCTCTTGTTTTTCAAATTGATGAACACGATAAACACCACGTTCTTCTAAGCCATGAGCTCCACCTTCTTTTCTAAAGCAAGGTGAATAACTAGTTAATGTATATGGTAAGTTTTCTGGTTTTAATAATTGATCTTTAAAACGACCAATCATTGAATGTTCTGAAGTTCCAATCAAATACAAATCTTCGCCTTCTATTTTATACATCATTGCATCCATTTCTGCAAAAGACATTACTCCTGTTACTACATCTCCTCTTATCATAAATGGTGGTACACAATAAGTAAATCCAGCTTCAATCATAAAATCCCTAGCATAAGATAACATTGCGGAATGTAATCTAGCAATATCTCCTGTTAAATAATAAAAGCCTTCCCCACTAGTACGACCACTTGCTTCTTTATCTAAGCCATTCAAAGCTTCTAAAATATCAGCATGATATGGTATTTCATAATCAGGTACTATTGGTTCCCCAAATCTTTTTAATTCAACATTTTTAGTATCATTTTCACCAATTGGAACATCATCAGCAATAATATTTGGAATAATCATCATTTTTTCTTTAATAATAGCAGCTAGTTCATCAGCTTTTTTAGTTAACATATCAATTTCCGTTCCCATTGTAGCTACTTTTTCTTTAAGTTTGTTGCCTTCTTCAATTTTCTTTTCACGCATTAACGAACCAATTTCCGCACTTAATCTATTCTTTTCAGCACGAGCTTCATCCATTTTTTGTTTAGTATTACGATACTCAATATCTAATTCATAGATTTCATCTACCAATGGTAACTTCTCATCTTGAAATTTCTTTTTTATATTTTCTTTTACTACATCTTTATTTTCTCTTATTAAATTAATATCTATCATTTTTCATTTCCTCTTTCTTTTTATAATAATCAACTAAATAAACACCCATTATCATAATTAGCTTTCCCTAATTATTTAAAATAACTCCTCTTCTTATAAATTATTTCACCTTCTTATAAAAAAAGAATGATACCTAAGGAGTGCTAAAAGCACGGTACCATCCTTTATTTAACTTAATTTTGATAACGGTTTAAGCCGGTAGCTATTAACTACTCTAGAAAGGAGATTCATCTACTTTTTAAGATCTGTTTACACCATCCACAGACTCTCTTAACTTAAAAATTAGATTACTAATCTTTCATCATCAATTTATATTTGTTATTTTATAATGTTTTATACTCATTGTCAAATGTCATTTTTCTTTACAAACACAATTTGTTAGAGTAAACTTAAGATAATAGGAGGTTTAAGACATGAGTCAAAAATATAGTAATTATAAACAAGCTCCTTTCCCTGTTCCTATTGAACAGCATTTACTCCCTTATGGTTTTGCCAATCATACTGGTGAAAAACAAATACCTAAATATATCGTCATTCATGAAGTATCTTTAGGAATATCTAAAAGTCCGCAAACTTTTAATATGGATTATTATGCTAATAAAATTTTTAATGATGGCAAAAATGGCAGTAAAGTCGGCTACCATTTTCTGGTTGGTGATAAAAAAATTTATCAATTTATTAAAGAAGATGAAAGAACTAATCATAGTGGAACTATTCAAGGTAACCAAGAAAGTATTGGAATTGAAAGATTAATTTGTAAAGGTATTAATTATGAGTATGCCTTACATAATCAAGCTAAATTAATTGCTACTTTAATGACTAAATGGAATATTCCTATCGAAAATGTTATAACCCACAAAAGAACTCAACAAATATTTGAACCAATTAATAAAAGTTTTGAACTAAAACTTAGTGGTCAAGTATCACCTATTTCTAAAGAAGATTTCTTAAAAGAATTTCACAATCTAATTCAAGCATATGCCCAATTAACCTCTTTAGCTCAAGAGTTACACACTGATATAGATAACAATCCAACTATTAAAGAATTTAATAATTGGCTTGAAGTTCTTCGTAATGCTACTTATAAATTTGACCAATTAACAGAAAAACAAACAATTACTTTTCTTTTTGAAATTATTAAACTTCAACATAATTTAAATAAAGTTTATTGTCAATTAAATAATGAAGATTATAAACCAGTTAATAAACAAATTGGCACTTTAATTTTTACAGATGCTATAAAATATAAAGAATGTCCTAATCGTTTATTAATAGGTCAACGCGGTGGCTTAACTAAATTTTATCGTGAAATTAATAAATGTCTTAAATATCAAGATTTTTTTGAAGAACTACTTAATGAACCACTAATTATATCTTCTAAAGCTAAATAAAACGAATTTTCATTCGTTTTATTTACTTATAATTAAAATGGCAATTAATATTACGATGATTGTTATTAAAATAACACTTCCTGTTAAAATCATAAAAAGAATATTATTTTTATTATCTGATAATATATCATCCCCTATGTAGTTATCAACAAAAGGAGCAATTCTATTACTATATAAAATATTATTATCATCATTAGTAAATTCATCTTCTTTAGTATCAGGCGATACTAATTTTTTTTCACTTGCTAAATGATCAATCATTTCAAGATTATTTTTTATTTCTTCATAGAAACTATTATATTCTTTATAATCTAAATGTTCTTGAATAACCTGATTAATAATTGGTAATAAAGTATTCTTATTATAGGTAATTAAACTTAATAATTCTTTAATGTAATCATAATAGTTATTTACTAAGATTGTTAATAACTTTTGTTTATCCACAATAAAGAAATTACATATTGTTTTTTTAGGACCAATAGCTTGAATTCTAATAGAACTTTTATTATACGCGGGAGCTAATCTATATTTATATTTTAATGTTTCTTTATTTACTATTAAACCAACATTATTAAGATTATTATTTAAACTATTAGTTAATAATTCAAAAACTTTCATATTAAGATATTCTTTTTTTAATTTTTCAATATTACTTTTAGTAATATCAGGTAAAGCCTTAAATAATTTAAATACGTATTCAATATTATTCAGATAGTCGCTATCTTTAGCTTCTTTTAATCCATATTTAATATGTTTATCATGATAATCTTCTAATTCTATTTTTAAATTAAAATTAGGTGATTCTTCTTTAATAAATCTAAGTGTTTCCTCTAATGTTAGAAATCTTTCATTTTTATTTTCAAAAGATACACTAAGTACTCCTTCTGGTTCCATGTTACCATTAAATACACGATAAGTTTTGGCATAATTTATATTTAGTAAGTAAGCAATATCACTCATTATTAATTCATAATCATTACTAAGAGCATTATCTTTTTTATAGCCTACCATTCTTTTATTTAAAATAACTTGTTTCAAAAAAGGATTAACTTCTTTTTCTTCTTTTAGATGAGCTTGTTCTAAAACTTTTACTCCTTCTTCATAAGAAAGTAAATAACAATTATTCCCTTTTTTTAATTTTTCAATACTAGCCAAATAATAATCTTTTAATGTTACTAAATGATTATTATGATTTATTTTTCTTGCTTCATTAGAAAATTTATTATCAATTAATGTTTTAATTTCATCTAATGATTTATTAGTAGATAATAATTTTAAAGCTAATGTATTTATTTTATCATCTGAATATACTTTCCCTAAGTCTTTCAGATTCTTTAATCTTTCATTAATATGATTTACAATCGCTAGCCTTTTTTCTTCCATCTTATCTACCTCTATTCTATAAAGTATTATAACATAATATTTTTTTTACAAGAAAAAAATAATGCCGAAGCATTATTACTTAGATAATTCATCTAATTTAGTTTGTAAATCTTTCTTTTTTTGTTTGATTTTTGTACTTTCAGCTTCTTCTAATGAATACCATCCGAAATTCCATGCTAATTCATATGTTTCAGCTTGAATATCTTTCACAACATCGAAAAAATCTAAAATTTCGTTATGGATTTTATCATTACTAGCTTCGGTTAAAGCTGTGGCTGTATTAGTTGTAATAGCTTTTTCTGATGATAGTAAATCAACTATTAAATCACGATCATTCATTTCTTTTGTTTGCGTAACTTCTACTTTTTCACATTCCACTTTGTTAGCCATTACTCTGCCTCCTCTAATATTTTAATTAATTTTTGACATATTTTTTCATGCTTTTTAAAAACATTCGTAAAATGTTCACTAATTGTTTCATCCTCCGCTAAATTACTATATGTTTCACATTTTTTACATAAAGTAAAATGCCAATTAAACATATCTTCAATATAAGTTAAATCTTTACTTGAAATAATTTCAGGTACTTTTTTCATTTTCTCTTTCCTTTCTAAATTTATTATGTATCCATTATTTAAAAAATATACAAAAGAAAAATAGGATTATTTCCTATTTTCATATTCATCTAAAGCTTTCATTAAACCACGCCAAGGAATTGTTGCACAACCAATACGATTTTCTTGTTTATAAATGTCTTCATAACAACAAGCTTCTTCAAGTAGCTCTTCATTGTGTTCTTCCCCTTTAATCATTTTATAATATTCATCAATTAATTCTTTAGCTTCCTTAATAGTTTTGCCTTTTAATAGTTTTATCATTATTGATGTGGCTGAAGTTGAAATAGCACATGCTTCACCATTAAAATATATATCTTTAATGGTATCTTTATCAAATAAAACATATAAATCTATATTATCTATACATGTTTCACTATTAGTATTAACTTTTATATAATTTTTATCTTCAATAGTTTGTCTATTTAATGGATTTAAATAATGTTCCATGATAATTTCTTTACGCAAGTTTGCATCTAGCATATGCATACCTCCTATAACATTTCATTCAATATTTTATTTTTATCTTTTAGCAATTCTACCAATTTATCTAACTCTTGCGTTGTATTATAAAAATAAATACTTACTCTAACAGAGTTTTTAACTCCTACTTCATTTTTTAATATTTTAGCACAATGATTACCAGCTCGTACACATACTTTATATTTATTTAAATAAACCGCTACATCTTGAGCAAATATACCATCAACATTAAAAGCAACAATCCCGCTATCACTTTCAATATTAATTATTTTAATATGAGGTATTTCTTCTAATTTTCTTATTAAATATCTTCTAAGTTCTTGTTCATAAGCTGTAATTTTATCCATTCCTATTGTTTGCAGATATTCAATAGCTGCTCCTAAACCTATAGCTCCTGCTATATTAGGAGTTCCTGCTTCTAGCCTTGTTGGTAAAGGTTTTAAATAAACTTCATCTATATTATCAAATGACTCGTTCATTCCTCCACCTAAATTTTTAGGTTCTATGTCATCTAATAGTTCATATTTTCCATATAATACACCAATCCCTGTTGGACCGCACATTTTATGCCCCGAAAAAGCTAAAAAATCACAATCTAAATCTTGAACATCTGTTTTAATATGTGCTACACTTTGGGCTCCATCTACTACTACAAATATATTATGTTGGTGTGCATATTCACATATTTCCTTAATTGGTCTTAAATCCCCAATTACATTTGTAATCATTGCTAAACTTATTACTTTAGTTCTAGGTGTTATAACTTTTTTCAAGTTACTTAAAGTAACATAATGATTTTCATCTAACGGACAAAATTTTACAACTGCACCACAGCTCTTAGCTAAACGAAACCATGGTAAAACGTTCGAGGCATGTTCACTTTCTGCAATAATAATTTCATCTAAAGCTTCAATATTATCTTTAAAAAAGCCTTCTACTATTAAATTCAAAGAATCAGTTGTACCACTTGTAAAAACTATCTCTTGTCTTGTTTTAGCATTAATAAATTCTTTAACTATATCTCGGGCATTCTCATACTCATTATCGACTTTCAAAGAAATATCATAATCACCCCGATGGGCATTTGCTGTAAACTTTGTATAATAATCATTTATTTTATCAATAACTACTTGTGGTTTCCATGTTGTTGCACCATTATCTAAATAAATATAACCACTTTTCATCATTGGAAAATCTTCACGATTCAACTTTTTACTCACCTCCTAATAAATCTTTTATTTGTTTAATTACTTCCTCATTAGTTGCTAAATTACTTAAAAGAAAACCATTCTTTATTAAACTTGTCGCTGTTAGGATAGATAATCCCTTACTATTTAAATAAAACATATAATCTTTATCTATTGAACTAATTGTCGCAGCATGATTTACTTCTATTTCATTAGAAGCAACTAATAAATTTGGAATACATATACTTTCTTCATTATTTAAAACTAAAACTTTAATACTCTCTATTAAACTATTTTCTTTAATTCTTGGTTTAGTATCAGCTGTCGTTTCGATTATAGCTTTACCATTATTTTCTGTAACAGCTGCTACTTTTATTTCTGTACTATTATTATCCCCAAGTAAATTAGAATTAAATTTTATATCACATTTACCATTAGCTATAAAAGAATAATTAAATCTAACTGAACAATTATTATCTTGATTAATTGTCAACTTATTATGCATTTCATTATGCACAACAAAACGATTATATAAAAGTGAACTATTTGGTAAAACATTAATAGTTAGATTAAGATTTTCAGTTTCTTTAGCACATATTTCTTGAATAAGTACTTTACCTTCACAATTAATTGTTAAATCACTTACCCATATCTCTAACGTAACAACATTATCTTTTATATCTATATTATTTTCTTTATCTACTATTATTTTATTCATTTGTTAAATTTCTTTCTATAACATATTCCTCATATATTGCTTTAAAACCTTCTTTTTCTATTGTTTTAGCTAAAGAAGAATCTCCTGATTTAACTATTTTTTTATCTGCTAAGATATGAACACAATCAGGTTTTAAAATTTCTAATAATTTAGGATTATGCGTAATTAATAAAATAGCACAATTTGTTTCTTGTTGATATTCCTTTATTGAATTCGCTACAATTTTTAAAGCATCAATATCTAGCCCTGAATCAACCTCATCAAGAATTAAAAAACTAGGTTTTAACATCCAAATATGTAGTAATTCATTTTTCTTTCTTTCACCACCCGACATTCCACTATTAATGTCACGATGTAAAAAGCTTTCGGGAATAGCTAATTTATTACATATTTCTTTGGCTTCTTTAGAAAATTGAAAGATATCTATGTGTTTTCCTGTTCTCTCAGATAGTGCCATCCTTAACATTTCCGCATTTGTTACGCCTTCAATTGCAATAGGACTTTGACTAATCATCATAATACCCAAACGACTAATATCAGTCGTTGTTAAAGTACTTAAATCTTTATTTTTATATATAATATTACCTTTAGTTATTTGATAATTAGCATCTTTTAAGATAGCACGACAAATAGTACTTTTACCCGCTCCATTTGAGCCCATTAACGCATGGGTTTCCCCATCTTTTATCTTTAAAGTAAAATCTTTTAATATTTCTTTATTCTCTGCTACAACTGTTAAATTATTTATTTCTAACATTCCGCTTCACCACTACCTATTTTAGCATTTTTTTAACCTTAAGTCTACTTGATATATTAGCTTAAAAAAGAATTAAGATTCCTTGTTGTTTGCTATAGTCTTTAACAATCTCGTTACCTTAACTCTTTCGATACCACTATCTAAATTATTATCTTTCATATATTTTTTTACCCTTGTAACAACTTTATCTTCTTCACCAAATAAAGCTAATAATTTTCTTGTTTGCTTATCAAAGATTGAATTATGCATAATATTTATTATTGTTTCCATATCAAAAACATATTTAGTAGGATTAGCATAATATTGTCTTTTTCTAACTTCATATAAAACTCTTAAAAATGTTTCTAAACTAATCTTTTGATTAGCTAAAGTCGCTGCATCTTTTAAAACAGCAATAAATTTCATTGGTTCCAAAACAAAATCAAGAACATTAATATTTAAATCTGTTAATGAATTAATTAAACTTAAATGAACATTTTCAAAATCACTTATCATCGCTAAGTCATGATTTTTATTTTTTAAATTATTTTCTAATTCTTCTATTTTATTTTCATCAAAATATACAAAATCATTGGTTTTAAAGCAGCCCTTATCCATCCTCTGCATTTGTTGATATGTTTTAGCAAAATATAAATATTTATTTAAATATTCCATGTCATTATTATCGTTTTTTTTGCAATCAAAAGTCGGATCAAAGAAATATAAACCTTTAATATCATATTTATCGTCATCAATATAAACTATACTTCGTGCATGTCTTTTACTATTAACACTCTTTAAAGAAAAACAAGCACATTTAATACCAAGCTTTGTTAAAATAGCATTAAATATTTCTACAAAACCTCCACAAGTAATTTTATCTCCCAATAAGACAGCTGTTAAATCGCGAGATTTAAATTTTTGATCATCATCTTCTAAGGCATAAAGTCTATCACGAGCAATGTCATAAGCATACATTATTTGTTCAAAAGGACTAAGATCATAGTTTTTTATTTCTTGAACTTTTTGTTCAATAATTCTTATAGTCTCTTTATATTCAGCTAATGATACTGGTTCTGAATTACCTTTAACTGTTATCTTTAAATCCTTAATAAAACCAAACTTTCTTTGCAATGTATTATACAAATTCATATCTAAATCTGCTTCAATATTAAAAATAATTTTTTTATCCCAAAAATCTTTATTTTGAGAAAAAAATGCATTAATTTCGGCAAAATTATCCCCAAACCAATATTCTTCCGCCTTCATAATATAATCTTTAATTATTAAAGGTTTTTGTTCTAAGATATTACTCAAGTTTTCATCACGTTGTTCTGGAAAATATCGATTAGAAAAATTTAAAAAATCTTCGACACCTTTCTTAATATCTTTATCACTTATTTTTTTAATATCAAAATTATAACTCTTCATATCAATAATAATTTCTAATATCTCTTCTTCATCATCATAACATAAAGCTATTTTTTCTTTGCTCATACTATTTTTAGAATCGATAAATACAATAGGTTTCATAGACAATCCCCCTTTTTTTAATAGAGTAGTATTTTATCACATATTATAATATTCATCAAATTTAGCACCTATCCCCTATTTAACTTATTAATAATTCATTTGACTTTATTTTGATATTATGGTAAAGTCTTTAATGAAACAAATTTTAAGGAGGCGTTATTTATGGCAAAAAAAGTTAGTACTAAAAAACCTTTAACTGGTAATAGAAGAAGTCATGCTTTAAATGCAACTAAGCATGCTCAACAACCAAACTTCCAAAAAGTAACTATTAATGGTGAAAAAGTTGTTTTAACTGCTCGTGAAGCTAGAACAATGAAAAAAGAAGAAAGAAATTCATAATCCACCACTATGTGGTGTTTTTAATTTAAAAAAGGATTAATTAGCTATTTTAATTAATCCTTTTTCAATTTCCTCTAAAGCTCGACCAAGTTCTTTTTTGTTTACATATTCACTTTGTTTCATTTGAAAATGTTTATTTTCAAGCATTTGTTTACTTCTTCTTGAAGCTATATGAACAAGTTTATACTTTGAATCTACTATATTAAGTAATTTATCTATAGAAGGATATATCAATTTCATCACGCCCTTACAATAATATAATACATAATTTTTGTTTTTTTATATAGTCTATAAATTATTTTTTGACAAGTATTTTACAAATTATTTTTGTCGAGAAATGTCTTATTCTTCATCTAACACTTCTGCATTAATACTCCCATCCTCTAAATAAGTCAATTTAATTTTTAAACCATTTAAAGTTGCTTTACTATTACGAGGATCTATAACATTCCCTTCTTGATCATCGGCAGCATAATAATCATTTTTTAATAAATCATTGACGGTAATTATTAAACTACCTTCATCTTTTAAATTATTTAAAGTTTCACCATAAATTCTTGCTTGTTTCATTATCAAGTGAATTTTTTCATCATATCTTTGCTCAGAATTGTCTTTATAAGCATAAGATGTAGCTCCTATCATCACCAGTGTAAAAATTCCTAAAACTCCAATTACAATTAACATTTGCAAAGTTGTATATCCTCTATTATTTTTCATTTACTTCACTTATAATCAATTAATAAGAAAGTACTTTTCTTCTTAACTGATTCCTTTCTACTACTATTTTTTAGCTATTTACTACAGCTATTATAAGTCTAGTTTAAGGTTTAACACCTATAATAATTATAACATACATTCTTATTTTTTTACATATATAAAAAGGCCGTTTTAAACGCCTTTTTAATAACCACATTTATTATCATATACATTACATACTTCATCTTCCATAGTACAAGTAAACATTGGTTGATAAGTATGTCTATATATATGATGATTTATAATTCTCGTATTAACTGGTATAATATGAGGAACTTCATAATTCATTTGTCTATGACATACTCTTTCTTGTGGACATTCCATAACTGGAGGACAAGTACAACCTCCACAATTTGTTCCACCCATTGTACTCATATCCATTTCTGTTCCCATATTTTCATTTTCATAACATCTATTTACAAACATAAAAACAATCCTTTCTACTTTATGATATGTCAAAAGCGTTTTTATGTTTGTGTCATTTAACTTATATCCTCTTCAATATCACATTCTTTTAAAACAAACTTATATGCATCAGTTCCCCCTAAGATAACAAAGACGGCTTTTTGATTTTTTATAATTTCATAATATATAATAGGTTTATTTAATAAAGACTGTGCATCTAATAATTCTCTAAAACTATCACAATCAATCACATTATATCCTGCTAAATCAGGTATTTTCTTACTATTAACGATTATTTTATTATAATTGTTTAAAATACGTTCTTTAAGTCTTGTATAAGTACTTTTTTTAGGTAATGTTTTAATAATAAAATTAATCGTCAATAATAATAGCAATGTATCTAAAATCAATAAAACAATGGCTGTATATAATAGTAATTCATTTTTTAATTCTGCTTTTACATGTTTAACATATGAATCTTTATTATTTAAGTTACTTGTTTTTTCTATTTTAACTTGACTCGATAATAATGGAATAGTAACTTCTATGACATGATCATTTTTGATACTATCCTCAAATTTAGCATATTTAGTTTCTGTATTAATATACATTTTTAAAATTAGTTTACCTGTAGCATTTATTTTATTATTTATGCTTACAACATCCGTAGCCAGTTTCTGATAATAATCATAATCTAAATTAATACTTTGATTTAAATTAATACTTTGTGTATTTTTTTCTTCTTTCTCTATTTTATTTATTAAATTATAATCATTTTGCGAAATAATATCTCCGGTATTAGTATCATTTAAAATCATCGTTACATCTACATAATATGAATATTTAGTATCAACTTTTTGATCAAACTCATAGTTGTATATCAAATTGGTATTAATATCATCGATAATATCCGAAATATAGTATTCTCCTGGTTTTAGTAAACCATCTCCAAAGGGATTATTTTCTTTATCTAATAATTTAACAGTGTATAAAAAGTCATCTTTTTCTTGATAGTTTAAAATAATATTTTTACTATCGGAAAAACTATTGGCAAAACAAAAATATGTAACAACTCCGACTAAAGCAATTACCAAAAACATCAAAAATATTCTTAAGGAATATGATAAATAAAAATAAAAACCTCTTTGAATATATTTATCCCTTTCATTGGGCATTTTTTCCATATTTGCAAATTCTTTATCACTAATTTTTTTCTTTTTCATTCAAACCACGTCACCTATTATTCTTTATTCTTCTTAAATTATAACATATGATATTTCTAAATAAAACAAAAAAGTAGTATTAAACTACTTTCTAAAATGGTAACTTCATATTTCCATTACTTAACATTTTCATCATCTTTTTCATTTCTTCAAACTGATTTAACAATCTATTAATTTCAGCTACATCTCTTCCACAGCCTTTACTAATACGTTGTTTTCTTGTTGCTTTTAAACATTCAGGATGTTTTCTTTCATATGGTGTCATTGATAAAATAATTGCTTCAATATGAGCCATATCTTTAGGATTAATATTAACATTATTAAGACCCATTTTTCTTGCTTGTGGTAACATTTTAATAATATTTTCTAAAGGTCCTAATTTTCTAATTTGCTTCAAATTAGCTAAGAAATCTTCTAAATCATATTTACCATTCATCATTTTTTTAGCCTGACTTAAAGCTTCTTCTTCTGAAACAATTCCTTCAACCTTTTCCGCAATAGAAAGAACATCACCCATATCTAAAATACGCTGCGCCATTCGTTCAGGATAAAACATTGATAAACCATCTAATTTTTCTGAATCTCCCACAAATTTTATAGCTACATTTGTTAAGTGTCTAACAGATAAGGCAACGCCACCTTTGGTATCACCATCTAACTTTGTTAAAATACAACCAGTTAAAGATAGTTTTTCATTAAACCCTTGAATAACATTGATCGCATCTTGTCCCATCATTGCATCAATAACTAGTAAAACTTCCTGAGGATGACATAAATCAATAATTCCCACTAATTCATCCATCAATTCTTCATCAATATGTAAACGTCCAGCTGTATCAATAATTACATAATCGTTATTGTTTTCTTTAGCATAATCTAAGGCATGAGTTACTATTTCATTAACATTTTTCTTACCTTCTGTATAAACGGGAATATTAAGTTGCTTACCCACCGTCTGTAATTGTTCAATTGCTGCTGGTCTATATATATCACAAGCTACTAATAAAGGCTTTTTAGCGTGCTTTTTTCTTAAAAAATTAGCTAATTTACCACAGGTAGTTGTTTTACCACTACCTTGTAAACCAACTAACATCGCAATTGTTGGTTTGCCATTAATCTCTAAAGGTGCTGCTTCACCACCCAATAAATCTACCAATTCATCTTTAACAATCTTAATAAATAATTCATCTGGTTTAAGACTTTTTTGGACTTCCATACCTAAAGCCTTTTCCTTAACTTTATTGATAAATTCTTTTACAACTTGGTAATTAACATCCGCTTCTAGTAGAGCCATTCTAATCTCGCGCATCGCTTCACTAATATTTTCTTCCGTAATTCTACCCATTCCTCGAATGTTTTTAATTGCTTTGGATAATCTATCACCCATATATTCAAACATTTTAATCGCCTCCAAGATAGTATAACAAAAAAAAGAAGGTTTTACTACTTCTTTAATCTTTATCTTCAATATTTAATACTTCACAAACAACTTGATAAATATCTTCATGAATTTGTTCTATATCACGAAGTTTACCTTTCTTATCAACACAATCTATTTTTTTATAATCATGTAATTCTGCTAATTCTAAATAAGCATGTTCTGCATTTCTTAAATGCAAAGGACTAGCTTCATGTTGGTCATCTTCTTCTGGACGACCTTTTTTTAATTCAACAACTTTTTGATAAGGCATATATAAAAAGATAGTAATATCAGGTCTAGGTAACTCTAAAAAATCATACTCTAAATTTTCCAAATTTTTATATAGTTTTAATCTTTCTTCTTTATCAAATATTTTACCACCCTGATGCCCCATATTACTTTCGACATAACGATCTAAAACAACATCAATTCCTTGATTAAGTAAATCTAAAATAACTTGTCTATTATAGCGACGATCAGCCGCATAATATAAAGAAGCTACTTTAGGATCAACATTAATTGCTCCTTCTGGAAAATAACATTCTCCCAAATGTTTTTTACCTAAGTAAGGTCCCCCTATTATTTTACCAGTTGGTGTATCATATGCTGGAAAACTAAGACGTTCTATTTTTCTACCCTTTTTACGTAATCTTTGGACTAATAAATATGTTTGCGTATCTTTACCAGAGCAGTCCGTCCCTTCTACAACAATAATTTTCCCTTTCATTTAACCATCCCTACCTTAATTATATAATATCTAAATTTAATTGATAATTCAAGTTAAATAAAAGATACTACTCACTTAGTATCTTC
>CANRLI010000025.1 GCA_947631475.1 uncultured Bacilli bacterium
AAGGAAGATATAGGACGAGGTTTAGCTAAAATACTTAATCTTTTTAATTTAATTGGTATAAATCTTAAAAAGATTTCGTCTTTTATAACAGGACGAATCTCTTTTATACTGTGTTATATAGAGATCTTAAATAAGGTTATTGTATACGGGGAATATAGGGGAGTAGATTATTCTCAATCTAATATTTTAAATAAAGTAAAAATAATTATTATGAATTTAAAAAGGGTGTATAAAGAAAGTAAAAATGTAATGATTCAACGAAAAAATGATATGAAGTATAAGTTATATGATGGTAATATAGTAAGTAAGTATAAGTATGAGAAAAAATTAGTTATGATTGATTATCTATTTATAGCGATAAATATTATTTTGGTTATATATTATGTATTGAAGGTGAGATAGTGCATTATTTGGTTACTTTGGCATATGATGGTAGTAAGTTTTTTGGTTTTCAAAGACTTAATGAAAAATTAAGTGTGCAAAAAGTATTAGAGGATGCTTTAACTAAAATTAATAAAAAAGATGTTTTAGTTAAAGGTGCAGGTCGTACGGATCGTGGTGTTCATGCTAATGGGCAACGGATAAGTTTTAAACTTGATATTTCAATAAGTGAAGATGGCTTAAAGGAAGCTTTAAATTCTTTAGTTAAACCTTATATTTATATTAAAAAAGTTCAAGTAGTGAAAGATGATTTTCATGCGAGATTTAATGTCAAAAAGAAAACTTATTTGTATAAAATAAATTTAGGGGAATATAATCCTTTATATACAGATTATATATATCAACCTGAGTATAAATTGAATATTGATAAAATGAAAGAGGTTGCTAAATTTTATTTAGGGATTCATGATTTTCATAATTTTGTTTCTGGTAGTAGGGAAGATGCCAAAGCGATAATTTATAGTATTGATTTTAATATGGATAATGATATTTTAATTATAACTTTTCAAGGGAAAAGCTTTTATCGTTATATGGTTAGAAATTTAGTGGGTATGATGATTGAGGTAGCCCGTGGAAAAGTTGATATTAAGAAAGTAGAAGAAATGCTTGTTAGTGATAAGGTGATAAGTGGCTATACAGCCCCAGCCTGTGGCTTATATTTAGATGAAATAGAATATTGATATGTAAAAATAATGAATATTAGTTAAAAAAAGTAGAATTTGATAAGATTTTATTTGACTTTTTGGTGGGTTTTTCATATAATTTTAATCGGTACATTTTATTTGTTGGAATTTGTGAGCCTTGGGAAAGCGTAACAAACGAAAACAGTGAAAGGAAATTTTTATGAATACATTTATGGAAAAAAATGAAACTGTAGATCGTAAATGGTATGTAGTTGATGCTGAAGGAGTTACTTTAGGTAGATTAGCTACTAAGGTAGCTGTTATTTTAAAAGGTAAACACAAAGCTACTTATACACCACACATCGATTGTGGAGATTATGTTATAGTTATTAATGCTGAAAAAGTTAAACTAACTGGCAATAAACTAATGGATAAAAAATATTATAACCATAGTGGATATGTTGGTGGTTTAAGAGAAAGAAATGCTAAAACTATGATTGAAAAATATCCAGAAGAAATGATTGAAAGAGCAGTTAAAGGTATGTTACCAAAAGGACCTTTAGGAAGACAAATGGCTAAAAAACTATTTGTTTATGCTGGACCTGAACATAAACAACAAGCTCAAAAACCAATTGAACTTAAGGTAGACTAGGAGGGTAATTAAATGGCAAAACAAGTATGGACAGCAACGGGACGTAGAAAACGTTCTATTGCACAAGTTAGAATGACTGCTGGTAAAGGTAAAATTACAGTTAATGGCGTTGATGTTAATGAATATATGCCTTTTGCAGTATTAGTAATGGATTTAAAACAACCATTAGTTGCTACTGGAAATGAAGATAAATTCGATATTGAAGTTAATGTTAAAGGTGGCGGTTTCTCTGGTCAAACAGGAGCTATTCGTTTAGGTATTACTCGTGCTTTATTAGCTTTTGATGCTGATGCTGATCAAACAAGAGAAGATGCATATAGAAAAGTTCTTAAGACGGCAGGATTTGTTACAAGAGATCCAAGAAGTAAAGAAAGAAAGAAACCAGGTCTTAAAAAAGCACGTCGTGCTCCACAATTCTCAAAGAGATAATCATTTACAAGTTTCAATGTTTCAAAAGTTCGTTTTACGGACTTTTTTTTATAGCTACTATTTATAAACTAAATATACTTTACTATTATTTAATTGTAAACTTTAAATAAATTAACTAAATCTTGGTTGATATAAATCTTTATTTTTTTTATAATTATTATAAGATAGAAGGTTATTATTATGGATAATAGTAGTGTTTCTTTAGAGGTTAAAGATCCTAAAAAAAATAATACTTTAAAATATATTATAATTTTTATTATAGTTTTATGTATTGGTGTGATAGCTGGTATATTTTTGGCTCATCAATACTTAGAAAACAAAGATTCAAAAACCGATAATAGTAATATAAGTGATGATGCTAATGTTACTGATATCACCGATGATACAGCTTATGTTGATTTAATTAATAAAGCTTATAATATAGTAAAGGATAATCCTGTTTTTTATAATTCTAATGGAATAGATATAAAAACATTAGATAATGGGACTAAACTACTACTTGTATATGAGTATGTTTTAAATAAAAATTTATTTACTAAAGATAATCTACTAGTTATAGGTAATGGTTTATGTGATTATAATTTTGTTGAGGATCCTATGCCTGATGGACAGTCTATTTCTTCTAATATATGTTCTGTTATGAAAATTAATGCTGCAGATTTATTAACAGCAAGTAAGACATTATTTAATGATGAAACAATAAATGTAAATTCTAATTTTAGTCCTACTTCAAGTAGTAGTTGTATCGTTAATAATGGTGTATATATTTGTGGAAACATTATTTCAAATGCAACAACAGGAGATTTAGAACCACACTTTGAAATTCAAAAAGCTACTTTAGCCAATGATGGAACAATTGAAATATATGATAAGGGCTACTTAGTTGATAAGCGTAGTGGGGTTGATAATCCAAATGATCAATATGAAAATTATTATTTACATTCCTCTGATAGTACAAACTATTATTATGAACTAAAAAGTGCGGATAATTTAGTATTTAAGCATACATTTGCTACTAAAGATAATGTTAATTATTATTACGTTAAAACTAGTGTAGTAAAAAATTAATTTATTTAATATTTGGTATTTATTTAATTATAGGAGAGATATTTTGTATATCTCTTTTGTAATTGAATAAATTATATTATGAAGAAAAAATTTTTTATGTTGTGTATATGTTTAGTTTTATTAACAGCTAGTGTTTCTTATAGTAAGGAAATAAATAACAAATTAGTTGGTAAAGTAATTGTTCTTGATAGTGGCCATGGTGGTAAAGATAAGGGAACTTCAGCAAATGGAATTTATGAAAGTGATCTTAATTTAAAAATTGTCTTAAAACTACGTAATGAATTAGTAAAACAAGGAGCTATTGTTATTTTAACTAGAGATGGTGATTTTGATTTGAGTAGTCCTAATGCTAATCGTAGAAAGAAAAGTGATTTTGATAATAGAATACGACTTATAAATAATAGTAATGCTGATTTATATTTAAGCATTCATATGAATTATTTAAATAATTCAATGTATTATGGTGGTCAAGTATTTTATACTCCCGGAAATGAAAGACTAGCTAAAATGATTCAAGAAGCCTTTAAAATAGATTTAAAAAGTCCTCGAGATGAAAAAAAGTTATCAAATGATATATATATGTTTAAACAATTAAATGTTCCTGGAGTACTGATTGAATGTGGCTTTTTATCTAATGCGAATGAACGCAATTTACTAAATAATGATAATTATCAAAATAAAGTTGTTACTACTATTATTGATGGTTTACTTAAATATTATTAATTATTTTCTTCAAAGTAGTCCATTCTTAAATTATTTTCGATTATTAATCCAGTTGAATAATCAAGATCTGGAATATATTTAGATATATCCTCAATTTTACCATTAGCAAAAAGAACTTTATTGATTTCTTTTATAATCTTAAGTGTTTTATCTAGACTAATATTAAATAAATCAGGAAATGAGTAATTATATGTTTTACTTTTTATACTTGGGTGGTTCCATGTTAGATGGTCTTCGTTAAGAAATGAATAATCTAAATGTGAATGGTGCGTACTATAAGCTTGTAAGGTACCAAATTTTTTTTGAAATAACCAGTCTATTAAAGCATATAAATATTTTTTGATGCCAATAAAATCATGGATAAAAAGTGTATTGATTATTTTAGCGTCTCTAATACTTTTTTGATAGTAATTACCCATATTTTGTTTATTATAGGTTTTAAAGTATGCAGTTTCTATTAATTTGTTTAATTGATTAGTAAAATAATGAGGTTTTTGAATAATTTCTTTATTTAAATTACAGTAACGATATTGATGGTGAAAGTACTTTTCATAATAAATAGCATCAAGTTCTTTTTCCATGCGAGTGTGTTCGCCTCTATATTTTTTTGAGGCAAGATCATTTTGACGATATACTCCTGTTTTATAAAAGACAAAAGGGTGACATGTTGAATCTAAAACATAATGTGTTATAACCCCATATAAATAAGCAACACACTGTTTATTACTTTCTAAGTGTTTTTCTTTAATTTCTTTTAAAATGTTTAGGATGTAAGCCTGAGTTTTATTATGATGAGCATGATGACCAAGTTCTTTAATCCACTTAGCATTTTTTAAATCAAAAGTATAATAAAAAAGATAATCATGGCTCTGAGCAAAGGTAGTAAAAATTATTTTTTCGGTACCAATATATTTTTTTTCTTTGACTGATAAATTTTTATATACTTCTTCTGCAAAAAGATGATGAGTAACTATAGACGGCATTATTTCACCTACTTTTCACAATATTATAACATATTGTACACACAAAAAATATATGATTTAAATAGCTTTTCAATTATGTTATAATATTGTGGAATAATAGGGTGATGCTTAGTGATAAAGACATTTAAAACTATTGATGAACAAATTGAAATATTGAAGAGCAAAGGTTTAACGATCGATGATATTGAATATGCCAAAGATGTTCTTTTAAGAGAAAATTACTTTTTTATCAGTGGCTATAGGCATTTATTCTTAAAATCTCCAAAGGATAGGATGTTTATAGATGGTACTGATTTTAAAGAACTCTATGCTATGTTTAATTTTGACCGACAAATCAGAAATATCTTCTTTAAAAATATTTTAATTGTAGAAAATAATGCTAAAAGTATTTTTTCTTATCAATTGTCAAAGAAATATGGTATTAAAGAAAAAGATTATTTAAATCCTTCTAACTTTGATCGTTCAAATGATAAGATTAGACAAGTAAATGATTTGTTAAAAAAGATTAAAAGGCAAATAAGAGTTAATGGGGGACAGCATTCTGCTACTATGCATTATATAAGTAATTATGGATATGTTCCTTTTTGGGTAGTAGTTAAAGTTTTATCATTTGGGTTAATATCTGAGTTATATACTATAATGAAAAGAGAGGATCAAAAAGATATAGCTGAGGTTTATGGTATTTCCGTTGATGCCTTATTAGTTTATTTACCAATATTAGCTAATTTTAGGAATTTATGTGCACATGAAGATATAATGTATGATCATAAAACGCAAAAGTGTATTGATGATACGCGATATCATGCATTTTTAAACATTCCTAGGACAAACGGAGAATATATTTATGGTAAAGATGATTTGTTTACATTGGTAATTATTTTAAAACAATTATTGCGTAAAGAAGACTTTACTTTGTTGATAAATGAGTTATCATATGAATTGGATATTTTGGATGGAAAGTTGAAAACTATTAAAGTAGATAAAGTTTTAGATTCAATGGGCTTTCCAAATAATTTTATAGAAATAGCGAGGTTAGATTAATATGGAAAATAATAAAAAGAATGGAAGTTTTAGACTAGTTGCACTTTTTGCAATTAATTCAATATTGTCTTTAATGTTGGGTGTTGGCTTATTACTGGTAGTTTTTCATTTTTATCCGGAATTAACGCAACATGTTACAACTAATGTTACGAAGACAGAAAAAGAAGTAACTGTTACAGATACGGGTATAGCTGATGCTGTTGAGAAAATATACGACTCAGTAGTTATAGTAAAAACATATAGAAATAATCAACTATATGCCACAGGAACAGGCTTTGTATACAAGCATGAAAATAATAAATATTATTTATTGACAAATTATCATGTTATCCAGGATGGTAATTCTGTAGGAGTTGTCTTTACTAATGGGGAAGAAATAAAAGTTACCATTGAGGGTGGCGATAAATATGCTGATATCGCGGTTTTATCTATGGAAAGTGACTCTGAAATAAAAGTTTCTGAAATTGGCAATAGTTCAGATATGAGAGTAGGAGATACTGTATTTGCTATAGGAGCACCTTTAGATTATTCAGTCTTTTCATGGAGTGTAACAAGAGGTATTCTTTCTGGTAAAGATAGAGAAGTTGAAGTAAGTACGACAAGCTCTGGATCTAGTGACTGGATAATGGATGTTTTACAAACAGATGCGGCAATTAATAATGGTAATTCAGGTGGACCATTATGTAATAGCAATGGTCAAGTAATTGGAATAAACAATATGAAGTTATCTGATACTGCAGTTGAAGGAATGGGATTTGCAATACCTATTGAAGAAGCTGTTACTTATGCAGATGCGGTTATTAAAGGAGAAAATGTTTCTCGACCTTATATAGGAATTTCTATGATTGAAGCTTCTAATGTTTATGTAGCTAGACAATATGGTATTAATCCTACTGATGGAGTATTAATTGCGGAAGTTGAATCAGGTTCTCCTGCTTCTAAAGCTGGTATAAAAGAAGGGGATATTATTACGGAAATTAATGATACGAAAGTGGCAAATGTAGCTTCTTTAAGATATCAATTATATAAGTATAAATCTGGTGATACCATCACTGTTAAAGTCATTAGAGATGGTAAAGATAAAAATATTAAAATTACTCTTGGTAATTCAAACTAAAAGAGTAAGTAAATCTAATTATTACTACATCGTTATTTAAGCGGTGTAGTTTTTAGTTTATTTTTAATTTTTGTGTTATAATACACTTGCATTTGGGGTGAAGTATATGAAAGTGGGTTTTATTTCTCTTGGTTGTTCTAAAAACCTAGTTGTTACAGAAGAAATAATAGGTTTATTTAAGCAACATGGTTATGAGATAGTTGATGATGCTTTAGAGGCGGATATCTTACTAATTAATACATGTGGTTTTATAGAATCTGCCAAAGATGAAGGAATTAAAACAATCTTAGAGTTTGCTGAATATAAGAAAAATAAGCTTAAATATTTAATAGTTACAGGTTGTTTGGTTCAAAGATATGAAAAGGAATTGACTAAGGAAATTCCCGAAGTTGATTTATTTATAAGTATTCAAGATTATGACAAACTTTGGGATAAAATATCTACTTTGCTAGATAAAAATTCTGATAATGAGCAATTAAGTTATAAAAATAGAGTCTTGACAACTGGTGATACAATGGCGTATTTAAAAATTGCTGAAGGGTGCAGTAATTATTGTACCTATTGTGCTATTCCATATATTCAAGGAAAATATACTTCGCGCGCTTATGAAGATATTTTAGACGAAGCTAATAGATTAGTTAAAAAAGGTATTAAAGAACTAGTGGTTATAGCTCAGGATACTACTAAATATGGTATTGATTTATATGGTAAGCCAAGATTAGCGGAGTTATTAAAAGATTTAGAAAAAATTGATGATTTAAAATGGATTAGATTTCTTTATTCTTATCCAGAAAGTATTGATGATGAATTAATTAAAGTGGTTAAGAATAGCCATAAAATTTGTCATTATTTTGATTTACCTATTCAACATATTGCTGATGAAATATTAAAAAAAATGAATCGTAAAAGTGATGGCTTTAGTATTAAAAAATTAATTGCTAAATTAAGAACTGAAATACCTGACGTCATTCTTAGAACTACTTTAATTGTAGGCTTTCCAGGTGAAACGGAAGAACAATTTCAAGAATTATGTGATTTTGTTAAAGAATCTAAATTTGACCGTTTAGGTGCTTTTGCTTATAGTGCTGAGGATGGTACTCCGGCAGCGAAATTTAATAATCAAGTGCCTTTAAAAATTAAAACAATACGAAAAAATACAATTATGGCTTTACAACAAAACATTAGTAAAGACTTATTAAAAAGTAAAAAGGATAAAATATATGAATGCTTAATTGAAAATATTACGGATGACGGAAAATATTTTATTGGTAGAACGTATATGGATGTTCCTTCTGAGGATGGAGTTGTATATATAAAATATAATCCTGATTATATGATTAATGAATTTGTTAATGTAAGAATCTATAAAACTTACGAATATGATTTAATGGGAGAAATAATTGAATAAGTATTAAAACTATTTTATAATATATTTGAGAGTAAAGATGGGTGAAATATATGATACTATCAAAATCACTAAGTATAGCTGTGAAAAAGCAATTAGGTCTTGATTTTATGGAAAGTGATGATATTAATTCTGATCAACTTCAATCAATAACTAGTATTGCCGTTGCTAAAAATGATATAAGTTCCTTATCTTTATTTCCCAATCTAATAAGTGTTGATTTAGAAGCATTTCCTTCGGTTACGACGGATGATCTTATGCTTTTAGCTAAAACTATTCCAAATTTAAAATGTTTAAAAATTAAGGAGCAAAGTGCTTTAATTACTATAGATTTTGCTGTGTTTACGAACTTAGAAGAGCTTTGTTTAATCCATAATGAAAATTTAGAAAACATAACAAATATACCTAAATTAAATAAACTGATTTTCTATGATAATAAAGAGTTTGTTGATAGCGATATTATAGTTGATTTTGTAGCGAATAATTTACATTGCAATGTTTCTTTAGATATTTTATACTATACTGATATTTTAAAGTATTTAGTAAATCATAGTGAATGTGATATTAATTTAAAAAATATTCATTGGTTTGAATCTGTCGGATTAAGAAAGTATTTGGTTCATGAATATACTAATGATGAAATAGATGATCTTGTATTTAGAGTGTCTTTTATAATTTCTAAATATATTCATAATACCGATAGTGAAATTGAAAAATTTGGGATTCTATATAAGTGGATGCTAAATAATATTTCTTTTATAAATGAAGATGATCAAACAGGAAATGTAGATTTATCTGAGAGAGTTAATAATATCTATAAAGTTTATAAAAATGGAGCCGGTGGTAGACTTTCTTATGCCAAAGCATTTCAACTTTTATTAGCAGCTGTTGGTATTAAGTCTTCTTTAGTATATTCTTTAGGTGCTTTTGATACTATTGGCTATTATAATGGTCAAAAAATATATTCACTTTTAGGGACTTCTGATTATGCCTTATTACGTGTTACATTAGAAGATAAAAAATATTATACAGATATTGCTTGGGATTCAATGGTTAATGATTATCAATATTTTGATGAGTTAAGACTATTCTTAGTTTCTAAAGAAGAATTAAGTTTAAGACATAAGTTTGTTGGTGAAGGAAATATTGGACAGACGTATTCTTACCATGGTGATGATTGTGATGATTTGATTATGTATGCAACCGAAAGAATAAAAGAAACGGATAAAGTATTTAATGACATTAATCATTACGATACTTATATAGAGGCTGAAAAATTAAATAATGATTATTTAGAGAGTCAAATTAAGGAATTAATTGACAAAGTAAAAAATCAATGGGATGTTAATTCAACTAATCAAGACATAATTAATGCTCTTACTAAATTAGAAAATGAAAAAAAATATTCAGATGAAATTATTACTAAGTATGACGAGCAAAAGAAGAATGCTATTCAAAATAGTAGTCATTATATATTCGAGCATTATATTGCTAAAGATGATTTAGCTTTATCTAATAATGATTTAATAGACAAATTAAAGATAAGATTAGATAACCAGTTATTGTCTAAATATATTTATGATGTATTAGTTTTATGTATTAATCAAAGAACTATTTAAAAAATAAGTTATTACTTATTGAAAAGTATAAACTTATTTTTTTGTGTCTAAATAATTATTTTGTCTTAGATAGTGTGGTGGTACAGTCTAAGAAAAATTGTTAAAGATAGTGTTTATCGTATTAGTAGTTAAATTCAAAATAGGAGTAATAGCTATCAATAATTTTGTTTAGGTTAAATTGTATAACAAAATAGAAGAAAAAAGATATATTTATCATAAAAATTTTGCTATAATAAGCAAATTAAGAGGTTTATTGTATGAAAAATTATTTTGATTTTATAATGTATTTAGCGTTCAGAACAATATTGATTTATGAAAATAAAAGAAGTTTAACATTTAAACAACTACATGATTTTAGAAAAAAATTATGTGAAAAAAACATTGAGTATAATAGTCAATTTAGTGAATTTGATGATGAAGATTTGGAAAAAAAATTACGTTTTTTTCATTCTTCTAATATAAATATGACTATAGCAGAAGAACAAGAAAATTTTATTAATTTTGTTAATGATAATAAAGAGTACTTTTATTATAAAGACGGAGTAATTACTTTGAAAGATGATGTCACTTATAATGGTTTGGTTGAAGCTAATTTTGAGTTAGAATCTTATACTGATCAAAACGATAAAATTATATGTGGAGAACTTATTGGTATATTTGATTGCGTTGAATGTTTAGATATTTTGGGTGTATCAAAAGTTAAAAATTTTGTTTCTAAGCTAATTGAAGATGAGAAAAAGATAGAAAGTGCTTACCTGACATACTCTGGAGTCGAATTAGAACAAAACATAAAAAAGTTAATAGTTTTAGAATATTATAAATTAATGTTAATATGTAATTTAAATGATGACAAAATGAGATGTTATCATAGAACTATAGTTGATTTTGGATGTACTGATACTACTGTACATAAAGATGATTTATGCTTATTAAGTGACTATTTAATGGAAAATGATGAATATTATGATATGTATTATGGAAGCATCGATTTATGTTTAAATGACATGTATCAAAGAGCGATATTTGGTAATGGAACTCTTGTTTATGATAGATTATCAGCTATCTTTGATTCAATTTGGTCATATTATGATCCAGATGAGGAATTAGAAGTAGAATTGGTGGATTCCGAAGCAAATATTCTAACTATGGAAGAAAGAAGAGCAAATTTAGAATTGTTTGAGGATGAATTTGAAGATGATGAACCAGAGACTGAGGAATATAGTGACGAAAGTGAAATGAATAGAGTCGAACTTTACTTGTACAGAAAAAAAGTTGAAATGACATTCTATTTAAATTATATAAAGCATATAAATAAATTCATGGAAATACATGGAAAGAATGAAGATTTAGAAAATTCAAAAAATAGACTATTATATTTATTAGATAGCTATGGTGATAATTTATATAAGACAGAAAATTTTGAACAAGCTTTAAACAACATATCAATGAGTGAAATAGATTATAAGCGGGACTATGATGATTTTTATATGTTATCAAGATTATTTTTAGTTGATATTTTGGAAGGTTGGATAAACGATGAATTTTCATTGAAGAAACTTTTATTTGTTTTTTCGTATTATGATTTAACAAAAGATAAACGTATCAAAAAAATAATTAATAAATATCAAAAAACTGAACTTGGTGGAAAAGTGGCTGATATTATTTTAAAGCAAAATTATAGTACACTAGCTTCTTCTTTTGACTCTTCATCAAAAAAGTTAATGAAAAAGAAGATAGATAGTGAGAATAGCTAGTATAATATTTAAAGTATTATTAAAGTTAAAATAACCTTTATGTTAATCTTATGACTAAGCAAAAGGTTTTTTTTATTTAGTTACACAATTTATAATCTTGTGTAATAAGTTACTTTTTTGTGTCATATATTTTATGTGAAAAAGTGTAGAGTATTTAAAAAATTGTGATATACTATAATAGATATTAAAAAGTGATGACGGGTGTGGAAAACCAAGAGCTATATATTTAAAGAGATTCATATTATGAATAAAGTAAGGTGGAACAGCGAAAATTTATCGCCCTTACAAGATTCATAATATGTTTTTTTATAGGAGGAGAAAGTAAAGAAATGAAAAAAGATTTAACAATGGAGGAATTAGTTAATATTTGTAAACAGTATGGATTTATATTTCAAGGTAGTGAAATATATGGAGGTTTAGCAAATACTTGGGATTATGGTCCTTTAGGGGCTAGATTAAAAAATAATATCAAAGACTCATGGAGAAATTACTTTATAAGAAAAAAAAGAAATGCTTATGAAATAGATGCTGATATTTTAATGAATCCTAAAGTTTGGGAGGCATCAGGTCATATAAGTTCTTTTTCCGATCCACTAGTTGATTGTAAGGAATGTAAAACAAGACATAGAGCAGATAACTTAATAGATAGTTTTAATCCTGATGCGCATGCTGATGGAATGAGTAAAGAACAAATGAATGAATATATAAAAATCCATAAAATACCTTGCCCTAAATGTGGGAAATCTAACTTTACGGAAATAAGAGATTTTAATTTAATGTTTGAAACTAATCGTGGGGTAATAAAAGATGATAAAAGTATTGTATATTTAAGACCGGAAAATGCCCAAGGAGAATATGTAAATTATTTAAATGTTAAAAGAACAACTAGAAGTAATTTACCATTTGCTATAGGTCAAATAGGGAAAGCTTTTAGAAATGAGATAACACCAGGTAATTTTACATTTAGAACAATAGAATTTGAACAAATGGAATATCAAGTTTTTTGTAAACCAGGTAATGATGAAGAAATATATGAATATTTTAAAGAATATGCTAAAAAATATTTTATGTCATTAGGGATACCTGAAGATAAATTAAGATTTCATGATCATGAAAAATTAGCACATTATGCAAAGAAAGCATGTGATATAGAGTACTTATTTCCATTTGGATGGGGAGAAATAAATGGTACACATAATAGAACAGATTTTGATTTAAAACAACATCAAAAATTTTCGGGCGAATCAATGATGTATATAAGTCCAGATACCAATGAAAAATATATTCCATACATAATTGAATCAACAGTGGGAGCTGATAGATTAACTCTAGCAATTTTGTTTAATTCGTATTGTAAAGAAGAATTAGAAAATGGCGATGTAAGAGAAGTTATGAAGTTTAATCCAAAATTATCTCCATATAAAATTGCAATTTTACCTTTAATAAAAAAAGTACATTCTCAAAAAGCTCAAGAGTTATTTGAATTATTAACTAATTACTTCGATGTTTCTTATGATGATGCTGGTTCTATTGGAAAAAGATATAGAAGACAAGATATTTATGGTACACCATTTTGTATAACTATCGATAATGATACTTTAGAAAAAAATATGGTTACTATAAGAAATCGAGATACTATGAAACAAGAAACTATTAATATAGATGAGATAAAAAATTTTATTGAAAAAAATTTATAAAAATTAAATATATTTTAAGATACTTCAATATGTATGTAAGTATCTTTTTTAAAGTCTAATAGTATTTATAAATGTTTAGAACTAATATAATATTAAGACTTATTCAAATATCTTCATCAAATAGGTAAATAAACATACTTTATATTAGGAGATAAACATTTATTATAAAGTTGTAATTAATCCTGGATGTGGCAGTATCGCTAAATCCAAAAATAGAAGAAATGACTATTTTGGTAAGTAAGTGCAAAAGTTTAAGGTACTTGATAAAAGTATCTTTTATTGTGCAAAAATATAGGAAAGAGAGGATGATATAATGAATTATAGAATATTTAGAAGTCAATCGATAATGACTATTAATGATTTAGCACAAATTGGATCACACAACAAAAGAATGAAAACGGAACGACTTGAAAGAAAGACTTTTAATGAAATGTTAAACAAATCAAAAAGCATTGTCAAACAAATGTTCTTGTTTTATAATATTCTTATATAGGAGG
>CANRLI010000026.1 GCA_947631475.1 uncultured Bacilli bacterium
TACGAAAATTTTGAAATAGTTGATTATATCAAAGACAAATATTTTAAAGTCAATTCAGCATCTGATATAAGTGTTGACATAGGATCAGTTAAATTAGAAAATGAATCTAATGGTACTCAAAAAATCATCTGGACTTTAAATCCTGATTTTAAGAGTGGTCTAAAAGCTCAAATGAAAATAAAATTAACCCTTAAAGATGCTTATGTCAAAGATGTTGATAAAGATTTTTATCCAACCAATAATGGGGAAGACATAACCTGGCAGTTATCGAGTGAAAATAAGAAAACCGAAAAAAGTACTTTAACCCCAGTTTTACAAAGAATATATAATGTTATATATGAAAATAATCCCCCAAATGAGTGTAACATTGCTAAAACAAATATAGAGAATCATTATGCTTATGAAAATGTTAAAATTAAAGATAGCCATCCAACATGCGCTGGTTATACGTTTAAAGGTTGGGAAATAATAACTGACGGCATTAAAATGGTAAATGAAGATACCTTTGTAATGCCCGAAGGTAATGTAACAATTCGTGGTACGTGGGGGACACAATCTATAAGTAAAAGCATGCAAGGACAAGTGCCTGAAAAGCCATCTCTTTACGATATGGTTCAATTAGATGCAAGAAATGGTAATACCGCTAGTATCTACGAGGGTTTAGTAACTGATGAATTTGATAAAACTAAAAATGTTAAAGAACAAAATGGAGTATCTGATGGTATTTATTATTATACAGAAGCAGATTATAATAACGTAATTTTTGCTGGCTTTTGTTGGCAGATAGTAAGAACCACTACCACTGGTGGCATAAAATTATTATATAATGGCACACCTAATCAAGGAAAATGTAACAACACTGGTACAGACCAACAATTACCTAATTTATCTGCATATAATTCAAAAGAAGGCTCTTTAGCGTTCTTTGGGTATATGTATAATGAATCCCACAATTTTACCAGTGGAGCTCCTTCTGATACAGATTTAGTTGGCTCAGGAATCACATGGACTGGAACACAATATAGATTGACGGGTGCCAAAACCGGTGGACTTGATAACAATCATCACTACACTTGTGCAAATACAACAGGGGTATGTTCACAGGTAAGATACCAATATTTTACTACTTTATACATCCTTTTAAGTGGTGGTGAAGACATAAATGATGTATTAAACAAAACATTAGGAGCTGATGATTATAATAATCAATATAATGATAGCGTTAATAAAACAGATTCAACAATTAAGTCGGTGATAGATAGCTGGTTTGTTGCCAACATTGACAAAAAAAACGATCCATCAGGCAATAGTTATACTAATTATTTAGAGAATGTAGTTTTTTGTAATAATCGTAAAATAAAAAATTTAAATAGTTTTAATCCTGATGGTGGATTAGTAGCCAGCGGATCATTAGAGTTTGCTACGAATAAAACCTCATTAGAATGTGAAAGAAAAATAGACCAGTTTAGTACGAGCAACCCTAAGGCACATTTGACTTATCCGGTAGGGTTATTGAATTTAATGGAAGTTACAAACATGGAAAAATATTTTAAAACAACTGGTCAAACATGGTGGATTGACCAACCGAATTTTTTATCAACTAAACCTTTGCTTGGTATGAGTGTATCTGCTTCAATTAATAATGTAGTTCCTAATTCATTAACTTCTGTAATCGGTGTCCGCCCATCTATATCCCTTAAACCGGGCCTTAAACCAACAAGTGGATCTGGTTTTAAAGATGATCCATATGTTATTAATGAATTAAACTAATTAATATTAATTAATTGTAAAGGCAAAAGCAAACCTTTTGCCTTTTTTTGAGTTGTTTACTTTTTTTATAAAATAATATATAATTAAAAATAGAAAATAGTAACAATAAAATATGAGGTGGAAGTAATGGCTAAGCACAGAATTTATGATATTAATAATAAATTTTTATCTAAGTTAAAATTTAAATCTAAAACAATGAAAATTTTGAAAAATATTGTTTTAAGTCTTGTTATTATTCTTTTATTAAATTGGATTATTGCCGTTACTACTAATATTAATTTTATAGGCACTGGATTTAAAAAGTTATTGGAAGCTGTTGAAAGCTATAACAAAGCTATTCCCCGCGTTGAAATAGCCTCTGATGATTGGGAATCACAAACACCAGGTTCATGGCACATTGATAAAAGTGCTAAGTGGACGGGTGCCAATACCGCTGAAGTTGTTTTTGATTTAAAAACCATAAAAAAATATTCAACTGAAGATATAAAATTTGATGTTGTTATGTTAATTGATGTTTCCACAAGTATGAAGGGTAATAAATTTGAACGATTAAAAGAAAGTGCTAAGAAATATTTTGATGAAGTGTTAACTGACACAGAAAATAGAGTTGGAATTGTAGAGTTTCATACTTATGCTACAGTGTTAGAAAATTTAACTAATAATAAGGAAACTTTAAATAACACGATTGACAATCTTACTTTAAAATGCCGTGGTGAAATAATTAACGGAGTAGAACAAGATTATGGGTATTGTACTAATTATTATGATAGTTTAAA
This sequence comes from uncultured Bacilli bacterium, assembly GCA_947631475.1. Taxonomy (GTDB): domain Bacteria; phylum Bacillota_I; class Bacilli_A; order RF39; family UBA660; genus Coprovivens. Next base: position 2,547 of record CANRLI010000026.1, read on the forward strand.
GAAGACCGAAGATTTATTAGAAAGCTATGTTCCAAAAGATAATCGTCAACTAGTCGTTCTTTTACTAACTGATGGTTATGCAAACCGCAACAACCAATTAATCAAAGTACAATACAATGCTCTAAAAAACAAGTATCCTGAAATGGTTATTAATGGTATTCAATATGAGATGGGTGGTGAAATTAACTATTATTTAAAACAAGCTACTGATGAACAATATTATGCTACTAGTGAAAATATTTATAATCAATTTTTTACAGCAACTTACAATGCTAATTTATTAAAATTTGAAACCTTTGAGATAGTCGATTACATCAAAGATAAATATTTTCAAGTTAATTCATCATCTGATATAAATGTTGATATAGGAACAATTAAATTAGAAAACGATTCTAGTGGTTCACAAAAAATAATTTGGACACTAAATGATAATTTAAAAAGTGGTAAAACTGCTCGTATGACAATTAAATTAACTTTGAAAGATAAATACGTTAAAGACGTTGATAAGGATTTTTATCCTACCAATACCGGTGAGGATATCAAATGGCAATTTAAAGACGAAAAACTACAAACTAAGGGGAGTACTTTAACGCCAGTTTTACAAAGGATATATAATGTTATATATGACAATAATCCCCCAAGCGATTGTACTATAGCTAACAACACAATAAAAAAACATTATGTATCAGAACACGTCAAAATTAATGATTATTTACCAACCTGTGCCGGTTACATCTTTAAAGGCTGGGAGATAACAAGTGATAATGTTCAAAAAATAAATGACACCACTTTTATAATGCCTGAACATGATGTAACAATTCGTGGTAAATGGAGTAAATTATCTATTTCCAAAAGTATGAAAGGACAAATTTTAGATAAGCCAACCCTTTATGAAATAGTTAAATTAGATGCTGAGAGTAATGATAATGCAGGTATATATAATAAAAAAGTTACTGATACATTTAATGTCACTCAAGAAAATACTCCTATATACTATTATAAAGATTATGCATCTAAAAATAACGTAGTATTTGCTGGTTTTTGTTGGCAAATCGTCAGAACAACAGCTACTGGTGGAGTTAAATTATTATATAATGGTATTTCAGATAATGGAACTTGTAAGAATGATAGAGATTTTTTTGCTAGCATTTATGATTCGAACGCTGTGCTAGGTGTAAATAGTTCAGATTTATATAGCGATGGCTATGCTTACGACAAAGAAACCAAAAAATTAAAGTTGACTGGTGATATGCAACCAGCGTCAGCCTTTGAAAAACATGAACTTATAGGTAAATATACATGTCGTAATCAATGGGGTCATCACTGCGATGATATATACGAGGTTAGTAAAATTGACGATGAAGCTAATCAGACATATGCTATTCAATACGCGCTTACTCATTATGCTGGTATAGGAAAGAGTACATATAATAGTGATGACAAATTTGTGCATGTTGGTTATATGTATCATGATAGTAAATATGAACTTCAATACAATAGCGATTTATACAATATTACAGCTGGAATTATTTTTGGTTCGAGTGTATTATATGATGGAAATAAATATATTTTGCAAGACACAACAACTACTTCAGGTGGCTTTTCTGATTACAAAAAAATTCAACAAACTCACCGTTATACATGTTTGACTAATGAAGCAAGCTGTTCAACGGTATTGTATTTTAAAGATGTTTATCAATATTACGAACTTTCTGGTGGAAAAACATACGAAGACGTTACAAATGAAATACTATATGCAGATGATGTCAATACTATCAATTCGTCAATAAAATCAATGGTTGATTCTTGGTACGAAACGAATTTGACAAAATATACAGCATATTTAGAAGATGTTGTTTATTGTAATGATAGAAGCGAGTACAACAAAAATAATACTTCTAGTGGTTACCTATATTTTGGAGCATATTATAGAAAATCAAGGAACGCAGCTACATTAGAATGTAAAAATCAAACTGATCAATTTAGCATTGCCAACCCTAAAGCACAGCTTATTTATCCAATAGGGCTTCTTACATTAGACGAATTAATGCTATATGGTAATGATAGCGGAAACTCATTAGGTTTAGGAGGAGACCCATCTTGGTGGGTTAACACTCCATATGCGACATATGGGAACACAGTTTATATGTTTAGTGGAGCATTCTCTGGATGGGCAGGTAATAGTGGAAGCTTTAACCCAACTTACATTGCACGTCCCGCCATTTCTTTAAAACCTGGTATTAAATATACAACAGGAGTTGGCACACCTGAAGATCCATTTATTATTGAAACGAACTAAAATTTTATTAAAATGCAGGTAATTATTTTATTATAAATTAATTGCCTGCTTGATATGTATAAGAAACTATTATAAATTATGAAAATAAAAAGTTATATCAAAAAAGATTATTAAGGAAGGTAATATTATGGCAAGTCATCAAATTTATAATGAAAAAAATAGATTTTTATCTAAGTTAAAATTTAAATCTAAAACATTAAATATTTTAAGAAATATTGTTTTAAGTCTAGTAGTTATTCTTTTATTAAACTGGGTAATTGCTATTACCACTGATGTTAATTTGTTAGGGACCGGTCTTAAAAAAGTCTTTGAAGCTTTAGGTGGCTATACTAAAGAAGTTCCAAGTATTACTATGCAATCAACTGATTGGCCTGAAGATGGCTCTTGGTTTATTGAAAAAAGTGCTGAATGGACAGGAGCTAATACCGCGGAAGTTACCTTTGATTTAGATACGAAAAAAAAGAGAATAAATTATGGTGAAATTACGCACCCTGACGTTATCATTATTTTAGACAATTCTTTAAGTATGGTTGGTGAAAAATTAGATAAAGCGAAAGAACATACAATTAATTTTATTAAAGATTTTATCGCTGATGAAGCCGAAAGCATTGCTTTAATTACTTTTAATGATACGGCAACTATTTTAACTGATTTTACCCGAGATGAAGCTTTACTTACTAGTAAAGTAAATTCTATTGAAGCCGAAGGTAATACCAATTATAATGATGCCTTAAAAAAAGCTGGCGATATATTATCTCATTATTCAACTGATAAGGAACGTTATGGGGTTGCCATATTATTTGTAACTGATGGTGTTCCATGTATCGATACTCCTAATGAAGTAGCCACTGCTCGTCTTCTTAAAGAAAAATATCCATTTTTAAAAATTAATGGTATTCAATACGAAATGGGTGCTGAAATAACACCTGCTTTAGAAAAAATTAGTGATTACACTAGTCAAGCGGCTCGTGATACTTTAGCAGATGTCTTTCGTGATTTAGCAACAGAACATCTTGCTTATGAATATTTACAAATAGTAGATACAATTGAAAATGAATATTTTTATGTTAAAGATGAATCAGCTATTAAACCAAGCATCGGAACTGTTAAATTATCAACGAATGCGAGTGGTGTTCAAAGTGTTACTTGGGATTTAGGAACTGATTTTAAAACTGGTAACTCTGCCAGTATGACAATTGAATTAACTTTAAAACCACCATATGATACAGATGTTAATCAAGTCTTTTATCCGACCAATAAAGATGAAACAGTCACTAGTAGATTACCAACTCAATCTGACAAAGTAAATAAAAATTATGCTACTCCTGTTTTACAAAGACTTTATAATGTTACATATTTAAATAATCCTCCAAGTGGTTGTAGTCTAAGTGAAGAATTTACAAAAGAAAAACATTATCTTTTTGAAAATACGTCAATTTTAGAATCACATCCAACTTGTGCAGGTTATACCTTTAGAGGATGGGAAGTCATTGATAATGATGTTGAAAAATTAGGAAGTACTAAATTTATTATGCCTAAACATGATGTTACCTTAAAAGCTACTTGGGGTCAGCAAGATATATCAAAGAGTATGGAAGGTACTCTTGGTAAAAAGCTTTCTTTATATGAAATAGTTCAAGGCGATGCCAGAAGCAATAATGGTGCTAAGATTTATATCGGTGATGTCACTGATGTATATAATAAATCTGTTCCGGTAAGTGAAAAACCAGGAGTATCCGATGGCATTTATTATTATACTTCTAAGACTCATAATAATGTTATTTTTGCTGGTTATTGTTGGCAGATAGTTAGAACAACGACTACCGGAGGAGTTAAATTACTTTACTATGGTGTCCCTGAAAATGGTACCTGTAAAGATGATCGTAGCCCAATTGATGGCATTCATTATACAGCTGTTGCTAAAACACGCTTTAATGATACTGGTGGTTCACCAGGTAATGCCGGATATATGTATAACACCGTTTACAATTATAAAACAGAAAATATTATTTTAGATACGGCTTTATGGGGTAATGGCGTGGAATGGAAAAATAATGCTTACCACTTAACAAACACCATTACGGGTGGACCAGATAGTAGTCATCACTACACCTGTGCTACAAAAAGTAGTACCGTTGCTACTGATACATGTACTGAAGTAAGATATTATTATTACGATAAGATAAATAACAATGTTGAACATAATTATTACTATTTCTTATTAACTGATGGAGTAAACATTGAACAAGCAATGAATCAAATGCTATCAGATGATGACGTTAATAAAACATCAAGTACTATAAAAACCATAATTGATGATTGGTATGCGGCTAATATCGAAGGTAAAAAAGATACTAATAACCATCGTTATTCTGAATATTTAGAAGATATCGTCTTTTGTAATGATCGTACCATTGAAAGCCTTGGTGGATTTGATCCAAACAACGGTAGTATAACTGCATCCCTAACCTTTAGTAACTATCGCCTTAAAAACACATATGATTGTCCACGACTTATCGATCAGTTCTCAGTAGGTAATAGTAAAGCCAAACTTACTTATCCAGTAGGTTTACTTACGGCTCCTGAAGCTAATCTAATGACTAAAGAATTTACTGAAACGGGTGCTTATTATTGGACTTTATCTCCTGGTGATTATTTTTACTTCTATAGTAGTATTCGTTTAATTAATAATACTGGAGCTTTGGATTTCCGTAGTGTTATGGGTAACTATGATAATTTACCAGGTCTTGTTAGACCAGTAGTTTCTTTAAAACCAAATACTAAATATCAAACAGGTGCTGGAACCCCAGAAGATCCATATATTGTCGATAAACCAGCTTCTTCGTAGTTTAAGAGATGATTATTCATCTCTTTTATTATGTTTTAAAAGGAAATAACGGTTTTATCCATAATAAATAAAGTGAAGGTATCATAATCATTAGCTAACATTCCTCGACATAATAAGTATCCTTAATGTGCTATATCTATTTTGGTGATTATGATGAAAAAATATTTAATAATTATATTAAGTGCCATTGCCCTTGGTGGTGGATTAGCTTATTTTATTTTTTATAAAGTAATGTTTAAAGACTCCACTTCTTCTACTTTAACAGTTAGTGCTTTTCAAGTAGGGGTATTTAGCAATTATGATAATGCTTTAAAAGTAGCTGATCGTAATAACGGTATTGTCATACCCGATGATGATTTATATCGCGTTTATGTTGCTATTTTATATGATAATGATGCCATAAATAAATTAAGTAATTACTATAAGACAATTGGTCTTAATTATTATTTAAAAGAAATATCTGTTACACAAGATTTTATTAATAATATTAAAGATGATGAAGAATTAATTAAAAAGAGTAGTTCAGAAACTTATAGTACGATTAATTTAGATGTTTTAAATAAATATAAGGAGTTAACATGAGTTATTTAATCAAAGAATTACCAATAGAACAACGACCTCGCGAACGTTTTAAAAAGTATGGAGTTACTGCTTTAAGTAATGAAGAATTATTAAGTATTTTAATTAGAACTGGTACTAAAAGTCAATCTGTCAAAGATTTAAGTACCGAGATTTTACGTCATGTTAAAATACATGATTTTAGTCATTTAAATTATCAAACTTTAAAAAATATTAAGGGAGTTGGTGAAGTAAAAGCTCTTAGTATTTTATCAGCCATTGAATTTGGCAAAAGAGTTCTTACTAAAGAAGACTTAGTTATACAAATAAAAGAAAGTTTAGATGTCTATAATTTAGTTAAAGATGACTTAGAAAATGAGTTACAAGAAAAATTTGTTGCTATTTATTTAGATACTAAGAAATATGTCATTGATAAAAAAGTTTTATTTATAGGCACAGTCAATTTTAGTAATGTAACAGCTCGTGATGTTTTTCGCGAAGCCGTTAAGTGTAATGCTAGTTCCATGATAATAGTTCATAATCATCCTGCGGGTAGTATAATCCCTAGTTATCAAGATCTTAATTTAACTAATAATTTTATTAAACTTGGTAAAATGATGGGAATTAATGTCATAGATCACCTGATTATTGGGAAAAATAATTATTATAGTTTCCTAGAAAGTCAAGGTGATCTATTTGCACAAGAAGATTAATTTTTTAAAATATATCTTTTCCATAATATTTTTAGTTATATTTATTATAATAAGTGGTTACTATCTTAGCTATTTAAAATATAATAATCAAAAAATAATTAATAGTGCCATCTTAGAAGAAGAAAATAGAATTTTACAAAGTGAATTAGATAAGATAAAAACCGTAAATACTTATGATAGTAGTTATGTTATTGCTAGAGTAGTTCTTCGTGATTTACATAGTTTTTATAATGAAATAGTTATTAATGTTGGTAATGATAAAGTTAGTGTAGGGGATGCTGTTGTTAACGAAGAAGGTTTAATTGGTATTATTAAAGAAACTAAGAAAGACTTTTCTTATGTTTCTTTAATTGCTAATGGTTATAATTTATCAATTAAAGTAGCTGATACTTATGGTAATTTAAATGGTCAAAAAGTTGATTTATTAAATAAATATAGTCAATTAAAAGAGGGTGATTTAATATATACTTCAGGATTAACGACGATTCCTGAAGGGATATATGTTGGTAAAATAGATAAAGTTAAAATGGATTCTGATAATCTTGGTCAAGAAGTACAAATAACACTAGTAGATAATCAAGATTTAATATATGTTGGAGTAATTAAAAGTCTTAAATGATTTATCTTAATTTTATCTTTGATTACTTAGTATCCATTTTTTTACCTTTTAAAACCTATTTTACCATTAATAATCTAGATCAAAACAATTTACCATCTGTTATCATTATTGCTCTTATTATGGATTTATTATATCAAAAACCTTTACTTAATTTAATTATTATATTAATTCTATATTTTCTTTTAAAATTACTTAAAATAAAACAAAAATATCATTTTGTTAAAAATATCATTCTTTACTTAATTTATTTTAATATAACTAATTTTATCTTTAACATTAATATAACTACTTATCTATCTCTTTTTATCCCCAGTTTAATATTACAATTATTATATATTTTATATAGTAAATGGTTATTAAAATAATCTTTCTATCATAATATTAATTGGTGATAGAATGAAAAATAGTAATTATTATCGTCGTAAAAAGAAGCGTCAAAAAGTCTCTCAAGTTAAAAATTATAGTTGGCTTACTCGTTTATTATTATCTATTATTTTAATCTTAATAAGCTTAATAATAACTAATTTTAGTCCTAGTTTAAAACAAAAATATGTAACTGATTTATTAAATAAGAATATGAGTTTTACTACATTAAATAAACTATATAAGAAATTTATTGGTAATAATAAAGAACCTAAAGAAGATTTAGTAGCTAATATTGATATTAAACAACCCACTTATGAAAAAGTAGATAATTCTTTTAAGTTTACAGTTGGTAATGAATATCCTGTTCCTTTATTACAATCAGGTATTATAGTCTATCTTGGTGATAAAGATAATTTAGGTAATACAGCCATCATTCAAGGTAATGATGGTATTGATATTTGGTATAGTAATATTGATGTAACAGAGTATAGTTTATATGATTATGTAACAAAGGGTTCTATTATAGGTGTTAATCGTAATGATTATTATATGTTAACTATTATGAAAGATGATCAAAGTCTAGATTATGAAGACTATCTGGCCTAAAATTAAAATTGATAGTTCCACTTATTTACTTATCTTTTTTTCTTTATTAGCTGGTTATCTAAAAAATATAAGTATCATTTTAATTATTGTTTTAATACATGAACTAGGTCATGTATTTTTCTTTAAATTATTTAAGATTGACATTATTCAAATAATTATTTATCCCTTTGGGGGTGTTACTTATATTAATAAAAGAATCCATGAACGTATATATAAAGATTTAATAATTAGTTTAGGGGGAATTATCTTTCAAGTTATTTTATTTTTTATTTTTTATTACTTATATCATAATAATTATATAGTTAGTCGTACTTATCAATTATTTTGTTTATATAATTTAAATATTATTATGTTTAATTTAATTCCTATTATACCTTTAGATGGTAGTAAAATATTAATGTGTTTATTAAGTAAGTATTTATCTTATTCTCAAAGTTATAAATATACTATTTTAATTGGTTTAATTAGTTTATTATTATTTATTATTTTTAATTTTGTTTATAAAGCTAATGACCTTGTCTTATATATTTATTTAGTAATTAAGTTATTTGAAGTAATTAAAGAATATAAAAAAACAATGTATAAATTTTATTTAGAGCGTATTTTATATAATAATTATTATAATGGTATTATTAGTAATCAAGAAGATATTTTAAAAATGAAACTTGATAAATATTATTATTTTAAGGATGGCAATAAGTATGTTAATGAAAAGGATTATTTAAAAAGAGCAACTCATTTAAGGTATTGATAATTAGTTGTTATTAATTTATTTGACTTTATTTTTCTATTTTGTTATAATTTTAGATGTTTTGAAGGCACTCATCAAAACCGCACTGAAAAGGTTTATTAAAACTTATGTTACCTTAAGGGCGCGTCTTATTAAATTTTAAGGAGGTATGAAGATGAAAGCTATATTTGTAACTGGTGGTAAACAATATTATGTTTCTGAAGGTGACACTATCTATGTTGAAAAGTTAGATGCTGAAGTTGGTAAGGAAGTTACTTTTACGGAAGTGTTGTATGTTGATGGTGTAGCTGGTACACCAGTAGTTGACGGTGCAAAAGTCATTTGTTCTGTTGAAAAACAAGGAAAACAAAAGAAAGTTATTGTTTTCAAATACAGACCTAAGAAAAAATTCCGTAATACTCAAGGACATAGACAACCATATACTAAGTTAACTGTTAAGAAAATTGTTAAATAGTTATGATTAAAGTTAATATTAAGAGAAATAATAAAAAGGTTTATGAACTTGTCATAAAAGGCCATGCTAATTATGATAGTATTGGTAAAGATATTGTTTGTGCAGCTGTTAGTACAATGGCTATTACAACAATTAATAATATTATGGCATTAGATGGTTCTATTGATTATGAAGATAATTCTGGTTTTATTAAAATTAGAGTTTTAAAAGATACTACTGTAAATGAAAAAATATTAAATAACTTAGTTATGATGTTAGAAGAATTACAAAAACAGTATCCTAAAAATATTGAGATTAGAAATGAGGTTTAAAATATGAATTTTATGAAGTTAAATATCCAATTATTTGCTCACGTTAAAGCTCAAGGTTCTACTCAAAACGGTAGAGATTCAAGAGGTCGTAGATTAGGTGCAAAAGCTGCTGATGGTCAAACTGTTTCAGCAGGTAGCATTTTATACCGTCAAAGAGGAACTAAGATTTATCCTGGTGCAAACGTTGGCATGGGTAAAGACCATACTTTATTTGCAAAGGTTTCAGGCGTAGTTAGATTTGAAAGACTAGGTCGAGACAAGAAAAAAGTTAGTGTTTACGAAGTTTAAAATAGACCTTTATTAAGGTCTTTTATTTATAGTATAATATGATTGTAAAGTAGGTGATTATGATGTTTGTTGATGAAGTTGTTATTAAATTGATTGCTGGTAAAGGTGGCGATGGTTGTACATCTTTTCGTCGTGAAAAATTTATTCCTTTAGGTGGTCCTAATGGCGGTAATGGTGGCAAAGGTTCTGATATTATTTTTGTCGTTGAAAAAGGTTTAAAAACTCTCGTTGATTTAAAATATGCGAAAATAATTAAAGGAACGAAAGGAGTCAATGGTAAAGGTAGTAACCAACATGGAGCTAATGCCAAAGATGTTATTGTTAAGGTACCGATGGGGACAACTTTGATTGATGAAGAAACTGGTTTAGTTATTTGTGACTTAGTTGAAGATGGGGCATCATTTGTTGTCTGCCATGGTGGTCGTGGTGGCCGTGGTAATAAAGCCTTTGCTACACCCGAACAACCCGCTCCTAAAATGAGTGAATATGGTGAACCAGGAGAAGAAAGAATCGTTAAATGTGAACTTAAAGTCATCGCTGATGTTGGCTTAGTTGGTATGCCTTCTGTTGGTAAGAGTACCATCCTTTCTTTAATAAGTGCGGCCAGTCCTAAAATAGCTTCCTATCATTTTACAACTTTAAGTCCAAATTTAGGGGTCGTAAACTTAAAAGATGGTCGAAACTTTGTTATGGCTGATTTACCAGGTTTAATAGAAGGGGCTAGTCATGGAGCTGGTTTAGGTGAAAAATTTTTAAAACATGCCATGCGTACTAAAATCATTGCTCACGTTATTGATATGGGAGCTTTTGAAAATCGTGATCCCCTTAATGATTATCAAACAATCAGAACAGAAATAGAAAACTATAGTTCTCTGCTTGCTAAGAAAAAAGAAATAATCATCGCTAATAAAATGGACTTACCAGCTGCTCAAGCTAATCTAGCTAAATTTCAAAAAGCCTATCCGCATAAAGAAATTATTCCTATAAGCGCCCTAGATAAAACTGGTTTAAACGATCTAATTATTAAATTGGCTGACCAATTAGAAACGATTACTGAAAATCCTTTATATGAAAATAAGGAATTAGAAAGCCACATTGTCTATAAGTTTAATAACGAAAAACCTTATACTATTACCCGTGATGAAGAAGGTGTATGGCTTATTAAAGGAGCTGAAATTGAAAAGCTTTTAAAAATGACCAAATTTCAAGAAGAAGAATCGGTTGCTCGTTTTGCTCGTAAACTAAAAGGAATGGGTGTTGACGAAGAATTAGAAAAAAGGGGAGCTAAACCTGGTGATGACGTTCAAATCTTAGATTTTATGTTTACTTTTAAAGAATAGCTCAAACTATTCTTTTAAATTTTACTAAAACAAAGCTTTGTGATATAATACAGACACTTTAAGGGGGCCAAATAATGAATAGTCTTGTTAAGGAACAACTTATTAATGAAAAAAATATCTTTAAGACCTTAAAAATCAAATATCTTACTAGTTCAGAAGTCCAAAATGCTAACTATGTTGCTCATCTTTTAGAGGGAATTAACCCTCATCCATTCGCCCTTAAACCACTAACCCTTGCTAAAGTATTTGATCAAAGTCTTAATGATATCCAACTTTTTGGTG
>CANRLI010000027.1 GCA_947631475.1 uncultured Bacilli bacterium
AACACCCATTACTTAGTATTTAATAAAATTTTAAAAATATAAGTGCAAACTAAATAATATTATGTTATAATCACAGGCAAAAGGAAGGACTTTTATGAAAAAATTAATATCTTTAAACCTTTATAAAGATAATCAATTAACTAATTCTTATCATAAAATTAATGCTTTATATAAAAATGACACTTATTCTTTTGTTATAGATAAAATTAAAACAAGTCTTTCTGATGTTTTTTTTATTAGAGAAAATAATGAATTTAAATTTATTTTAAATCTTAAAAATCAGTCATCAACATATTTATTAAAAGACAAAAATATGTTATTTGACATTGATGTTATAAATTTATCTTCTAAAAATGTAGATAATAATATAATATTAGAGTATAAATTATCCAGTGATGATAGTAATATGAAAATAGAATTAATTATAGAAGGTGATTTAGATGAGTAGCTTTATTGAAACAGAACAAGCTTATATAAAAGATATAATTAAACAGTGTGGTTATGATATAGACGAAGTAGTATTAAATGTTTCATCGCGCCCTGAATTAGGTGACTATCAATTTAATGGCGCAATGGCTTTAGCTAAAAAGTATGGGAAAAATCCCCAGATAATAGCTAACGAAATTGTTGAAAAGATAAAAGTTACTAACAGATACGAAAATATTAATATAGCAGGAGCGGGCTTTATAAATATAACTTTTAGTAAGTCATCTTTAATTAAACACGTTAATGATCTAAATAATAACATTAATTTAAATTATGAAAATAATGAGCCCAAAACAATCTTTATGGATTATGGCGGTGCTAATGTAGCTAAAGCGTTACATGTTGGGCACTTAAGAAGTGCTAATATTGGTGAAGCTTTAAAACGATTAGCGCAGTCCTTAGGGCATAAAGTAGTAGCTGATGCTCATTTAGGTGATTGGGGTCGTCCAATTGGTTTAGTAATGTTAGAAATTCAAAAAAGATATCCATCTTTACCATATTTTAATCCAAATTTTGAAGGTGAATATCCAAATGATGCTCCAGTAACTAATAAAGACTTAATGGAAATATATCCAATAGCTTCTGCCAAAGCTAAAGAAGATGAATTATATATGGAACAAGCACGTATTATGACAGCCAAGCTTCAAGATAAAGATAAAGGCTTAATGGCTTTATGGAACCATATTATGTCTGTTTCTAAAACGGATATTAAAAGAGTATATGATCGGTTGAATACTACTTTCGAAGTGTGGGAAGGCGAATCGGACAATTACCAATATGTTGCTGAAATGACTAGCTATTTAGAAAGTAAACACATTATTGAAGATAGCGAAGGAGCTCGAATTATCAACGTTAAAGAGCCCGAAGATGATCACGAAATACCACCATTACTTTTATTTAAATCTAATGGTAGCGTTTCATATGAAACAACTGATTTAGCTGGTATATGGGAAAGACTAAAAATATGGCATCCTGACGAAATTTGGTATTTAGCTGACGCTCGACAATCTCTTCACTTTGAACAAGTTTTTAGAGCTGCTAAAAAGACTCAAATTGTAAAAGATAATACGGAATTAAAATTTATTCCTTTTGGAACAATGAATGGTCAGGATGGTAAACCATTTAAAACAAGAGATGGTAGCGTAATGACTTTAGAAGCACTTTTAGATTTGGCGCAAACTGAATGTGAAAAGAAAATATTACCGAGTATAACTAATCCAGAAAGAACCAAGGTAGCTAATATTTTAGCTGTTGCTGCCGTAAAATATGCCGATTTAATTCCTTATCGTTTAACTGATTATAATTTTGATCCAGTTAAGTTTAGTGATTTACAAGGAAAAACAGGACCATATTTACTATATTCAACAATTCGTATGCGTTCTTTGTTAAAAAAAGCTCAAGAAGCCAAAATAAGTTTCAAAGAGTATACAACTATTAATAATAAAACAGATCGTGATATTATAATTTACTTACTAAATTTACGTAGTGTTTTACTTAAATCATTTAATGCTAAATCATTAAATGATATTACCGAGTATTTATATAAAATTACTAATTTATATAACAACTTATATGCTAATAATCATATACTTACTGAAGAAAACAAATCTTTACAAGAATCATGGCTTATCTTAACTAAAGTAATATATGATAACAATTTAAAATTATTGAATATACTAGGAATAGAAGTGCCAGAAAGAATGTAAAATAAAAAAAATGAGTAATTTCTATTGTCATATTAAAAAAAATATGTATAATGGTGTCTAGTGAATTATTTGGAGGTCGTTAAAATGAAATTAAAAGATTTAACTCAAGCAGAAATAGAAGCTATGTCATATGATGATATTGCCTTAATGATTTTAACAGAAACAAATCGACAGATGAAAATTAATGAACTATTTAAAGAAGTATGCAAGTTAGTTGGTTTATCTGATGATGAATTTGTAGATAAGTTACCCGCTTTCTTTGATGTAATATCAACAGATCATAGATTTATAATGTTAGAAAATGGTCTATGGGACTTAAAAACTAAACATTCTACTAAAGTAGTTTTAGATAATGACGAGGAAGTTGAAGAAGACATTGAAGAAGATGTTGATTTAGACGACTTAGAAGAAGACGATGAAGAAGAAAAAGATTTATTTTCGGATGATGAAGAAAATGATGATTTAACTGATGAAGATGACGATCTGAAAGATTTAGTAATAATAGAAGAAGATGAAGAAACAAATGGCATTTAAGTTCCGTTTGTTTTTTACTTTTTTAATCAGTATGATATAATACACAAAGAAAGGCGTGAATATTCATGTTCGAACGATTAGATGCAATAAGCCAAAAATATGAAGAATTAACTAAGAGTTTATCTAGTCCAGAAGTATTAGAAGATTATAATAAACTAAAAAAGTTATCGAAAGAACAAAAAGATTTAGAAGAAACATATTTAAAATACAAAGAGTATCAAAAAACTATCAGTAATATAGAAGAAGCCACTAGTTTGCTAAATGATCCTGAAATGGAAGAAATAGCTAAAATTGAGATTAGTGAAGCAACGGCTAAAAAAGAACAATTAACTAAAGAGTTAGAAATTCTTTTAATTCCTAAAGATGAAAATGATGATAAAGATATAATTATCGAAATTCGCGGTGCTGCAGGTGGTGACGAAGCCAATATTTTTGCCGGAGATTTATTTAGAATGTATTCACGTTACGCTGATAAAGAAGGTTGGAAAATCGATGTTATTAACTCTGAACCAGGAGCTGCTGGAGGCTACTCTCAAATAGAAGCTAAAATCAAAGGTGAAAACGTATATTCTAAACTTAAATATGAATCTGGTTCTCATCGTGTTCAAAGAGTTCCTGTAACAGAATCTAATGGCCGTATTCAAACATCTACTGCCACTGTTCTTGTTATGCCAGAAGTTGAAGATGTAGAAATAGAAATTAATCCTAACGACTTAAGAATAGATGTATATTGTGCAACTGGTCATGGTGGTCAAGGAGTTAATACGACTCCTTCAGCTGTCCGTATTACTCACTTACCAACAAATACGGTCGTAACTTGTCAAAATGAACGTAGCCAATTACAAAACAAAGCTCAAGCCATGGCCGTGTTAAAAGCTAGGTTATATCAAGCTGAACAAGAAAAACAAGACCAAGAAGTAGGAAATGAACGTCGTAGCAAAATTGGTACAGGAGATCGTGCCGAAAAAATTAGAACTTATAATTATCCTCAAAATAGAGTTACTGATCATCGAATCGGCTACACTACTAATAATTTAGACCGTGTTATGGATGGAGCTTTAGATGATATAATCGATGCTTTAATAACTGAAGATTTACAAAGAAGATTAAAAGGAGAATAATCTCCTTTTTTTAGAAAGAAGAGTAGTATGACAGAAATAGAGTATTTAAAAAAATATCTACCTCCTGAAAAAGATTTAGAACAAGCTATTAAAAGATATGAAAATGGCGAACCAATTCAATATATAATTGGTGACGTAGAATTTTATAAAACAATTATTAAAGTTAATAAAAATGTCTTAATCCCTCGTCCAGAAACGGAAGAATTAGTAGAAAAAATAATCCCACTAATTAAAAAACACTTTAAATCATCTAAATTAAATGTTTTAGATATTGGTACAGGTAGCGGTTGTATTGCCATCGCCCTTCAAAAAGAATTAAAAGAGTTAAATATCGATGCTATTGACATATCTTCCAAAGCTTTAGCACTTGCTCAAACAAACGCCCATGATAATTACGTTCAAATTAATTTTTTTAAAAGTAACTTATTTTCCAAAGTAAAAAATAAATATGACATTATCATAAGTAATCCTCCATATATTAAAAAAGACGAACCAATCATGGACATAGTAAAAAATAATGAACCACATATCGCTTTATATGCTAAAGATAATGGCTTATACTTTTATAAAAAAATTTTGCAAAAAGCCACTAAATATTTAAATAATAAATTTATAATTGCCTTTGAAATAGGTGAAACTCAAGGTCAAGAAGTTCTTTTATTAGCCCAAAAGGCTTTTCCAAATGCTACTATTCTTTTACAACAAGATTTTCACCACTTAGATAGATACATTTTTATTATAAATGAATAAAATAATGATATATCACCCATTATCATATTAGGTGATATCATATGAAAAAAATATTTTATGTAATCTTAATACTATTAATATTTTCCTTTTTTCTTAAAAATGAAAATAATCCAATTATTCCAGAAAATTCTATTAGATTTAGAATTATTGCCAATAGTAACAATACTGTTGATCAAAACACTAAATTACAAATTAAAAAAGAGTTAGAACAAAAATTTTTCCCTTTATTAGAAAATACAACAACTATTCAAGAATCACGTAAAATTATCAAAGATAATGAAAGTGTCATTAAAAACACCTTAAACTCATACAATATACCATATACCATAAATTATGGCCAAAACTATTTCCCAGCTAAAGAATACAAAGGTGTAAACTATGAAGAAGGAAATTACGAATCATTAGTAATTTCTTTAGGAGAAGCCAAAGGTAATAATTGGTGGTGTGTTATGTATCCCCCTTTATGCTTATTAGAGTCTAATGCAGATGATTACGAAGAGGTTGAATATAAATTCTTTATTCAAGAAATTATATCAAAATTAACATCATAACCTATTTTTTTACATTTTAAAATTGACAAAGTTAATTGTTAATTATATAGTAATTTTGAAAGATTACATATAGAAGTACGAGTGTGATAATATGAAACAATTAATAGTTGAAGGACAACATGAATTAACAGGTGAGATTAAAATAAGCGGTGCTAAAAATAGTGTGGTAGCTTTAATACCAGCTGCTATTTTATCCGATGAGGAAGTTACTTTATATAATGTTCCCAATATTTCTGATACAAAATCTTTATTAGATATTATTAATTTGTTAGGTGGTCAAGTTGTCTATCAAAACGAAATGTTGAAAATAGATACAAAGAATATAAAAAACAAAGTTATTCCTGAAGAATTAAGTAAAAAGTTAAGAGCATCCTATTATTTTATGGGAGCTTTATTAGGTAAATTTCACTATGCTGAAATATATTTCCCAGGTGGTTGTAATATTGGCTCACGTCCCATTGATTTTCACATTAAAGGTTTTAAAAAACTAGGAGCCGAGGTTATTATAGATAAAGATAAATATATAATAAAAGCCGACAAATTAAAAGGAGCCCATATCTTTCTTGACTTTGCTTCTGTTGGAGCCACTATCAATATTATGCTTGCTGCTGTTAAAGCCGAAGGAACGACTTACATTTCCAATGCTGCTAAAGAACCTGAAATTGTTAATGTTGCAACCTTACTAAATAATATGGGCGCAAAAATTATTGGTGCAGGAACTAGTGAAATTAAAATTGAAGGTGTTTCTAAATTAGGCACCGCCGTCGTAGATGTTATACCTGATCGTATTGAAGCTGGAACTTATTTAATAATTGGAGCTTTAGTTGGTAAAGACTTAAAAATTAGTGGCATAATTGAAGAACATGTTGATGCCTTATTGTCAAAATTAAAAGAAATGGGTGTCAAAATGTATGTTGATAGCAATTCGATTATTATTAGTCGCCCAACCAAATATAAAGCAATTAATGTAAAAACTTTAGTTTTTCCAGGATTTGTAACCGATTTAGGTCAACCAATGAGTGTCTTATTAACGCAAGCCGAAGGAACATCAATTTTCGAAGAGACTATTTATGAAAATAGAATGGGTCATGTTCCATATCTTCAACAAATGGGGGCAAATATTAAAGTTAATGGCCAAACAGCTATTATAACTGGTCCAACAGAATTAACCGCTAAAGAAGTAACTGCTACTGATTTGAGAGCCGGAGCTGCTATGATTATTGCAGGTCTTATAGCTAAGGGAACAACTACAATTAATGAAATCGAGCATATTTTAAGAGGTTACGAAAATATCGTTGAAAAATTATCAGCCGTTGGAGCTCAAATTACGATAAATGAACAATAGCAAAAATTGACAAGCCAGTTTAATTTTGATAAAATGTAATGCGTTGTGGTGCATTATCCTAGTCACAAATATTATTTGAAGGTGGGGCTAAAAATCCACCAATTGTGCTAATATGACACTTTGTATATCTGCTTGATTCGCCCAGATTTGGGTGGATATATAATTTAAGATTTAAGGATACATTATAATGGCATATAATAACTTCCTTTTATCCCGTCAGACGTAAAGATAAACAGGCGCATGTCGTGAGTGGTTATATGGGATAGCAATTGAAAATATAGCTGCAAAAGCGAATAAGAATAATCCCTTTGTGTTAGAGAAATTCTCTAGGGTGTACATATTATAAAGTTTGAAGTGCGGACTAAGTGGTAATCGAGTAATCGAACCGGTAACATTCGATTGATTTATTTAAAGAGAAATCGCCAAAGAGTAATCAATGGTATGAATCAGAGAAATTCAACTCGACCAAAGCCGTAAAATTAATTTATAATATACCATAAAATAAAAAGTAGTACTTTATATAAGGAGAGTTAATATGAAAAACAATGTTAACTGGATATATAAAGTTTTTTTATTATCTTTTATTCTATCCATGTTTTTTAGTGGTATATCATCTGTTATTGCCGATTCATTTAATAACGTTATTTTAGTCATTATAACTTTAGTAGTCATTGTAATTGGTATAATATTTGATATGATAGGGGTTGCCGTATTAACTAGTAACGAAGCTAACCTTCATGCTAAGGCATCTAAAAAGATAAAAGGTGCTAAAGAAGCTATATCCTTATTAAAAAATTCAACTAAGGTAGCATCAGTATGTAACGATGTCATTGGCGACATATGTGGTATCGTTAGTGGTAGTTTAGGTACAGTCTTAACTTTAGAAATAACGTCATATTTTAATTTAAGTGTTACCCTAACAACCATTATAATTACCGCAGTTATATCTGCTCTAACAGTTGGCTTAAAAGCTGTTTTTAAAAATGTTGCGACAACCAATAGCGATGATATTATTTTTATGGTTGGTAAAATCATTTCTTTTTTTAAAAAATAGTAAAAAGATATAAAATAAACATAATTTTACTTGATAAGTAAAACTAATATGATATAATACATAAGACAAATGAATTACTATGTCTTGATTATAAGACATGGCGGAAGGAGAATAAAAATGAGAAAAGATATTCATCCAGAATTAAAAGATTGCAAAGTTACTTGTGCCTGTGGCGCTACATTTATGACTAAGTCTACAAAAGATGAAATTCATGTTGAAGTATGTAGTGAATGTCATCCATTTTATACTGGTAAACAAGGTAAAGCAAAGAAAACTGGATCAGTTGAAAAATTTAATCGTAGATATGGTTATGATCAAGAAGCTGCTAAATAGTAGCTTTTTTCATTTGTTTAAACTTTTAAAATATTAAATAAAACCTAATTTATTTAAGTTTAACTTTATCCGTGCTATAATATAAAAAGATAAAAAAGGAGAATATAATATGAAAATAGCCATCGCCACAGATCATAATGGTGTCATTGAAAAACAAACAATAATGCAAAAACTAAATAACTATGAATTTATAGATTTAAGTACTGATAATACTCCTATAGATGATTATCCGGATTTTGCTTTTCGAGTATGCCAAGCAGTTTTAGATAAAAAAGCCAATTTAGGGATTTTAATGTGCGGTACAGGAATCGGTATGAGTATCGCTGCCAACAAAGTAAAAGGAATACGTTGTGCTCATTGCTGTACATCTGAACAAGCTCATTTAGCGCGTGAACATAATAATGCTAATATTATTGCTTTGAGTTACAAACAAGACATAAACGAATTAATTTCAATGATTCATGAATTTTTAACAACTTCACCATCGACTGCTGAACGTCATATAAGAAGAGTAAATAAAATCATAAATTATGAAGAAGGTACATATAATGAACTATAAAGCTTATATATACATAATAACTCTTTTGATGAGTATGTATGCTTTATCAGGAATAAATTTTGATCGCTTTATTAAAACTAATAAAGCAATAGAAACTCGCTTATTAGTCGTTTTACTTGGTCTATCTATAAGCTATCTAGTAACAAATTTTATAACTGATTTTATAACTGTAAGTAGTATCATAAAAGGATGATCTATTTGAACAAAAAAATCATTTATTTAATAATTATTTTAATTCCAATAACAATAATTAGTTTCTTTTGCAAAGAAACTAATTTTAATATGTCGCCATCAGAAAAACAACACGATGTTGACGACATATCTATCAACTTACAAAAAGATAATCAACAATATATATTAGATATAGAAACATATGTAATAGGTGTAGTAGCTGGCGAAATGCCTGCTTTATTTGAAGAAGAAGCCCTAAAAGCCCAAGCAGTTGCTTCCCGTACCTATGCTATGAACCAACTTAAAAACAATAATACAATCAACGCCACAATTGCTGATCAAGTATATATTAATGAAAATGAAATGAAATTAAAATGGCAATCTGACTTTAATAAATATTATCAAAAAATAAAAGAGGCAGTTAATAGTACTGCAGGTCAAATCATGTATTATAATGATCAACCTATAAAAGCTTATTATTATTCAATGTCTAATGGCTATACAGAAAGTTCTATTAATGTTTTTAATGAACAAAATGATTATCTAAATATTATTCCTTCTCCTTGGGATGAAAACAATTCAAAAACAATTAATATGTCGCGTGAAGATTTTTGTACTAAACTATCCTTAAATTGTCGTGAAATTAACATATCAAATATTATTAAAGATCAATCTAACCGCGTATCAAAATTAACGATAAATAATCAAGAGTTCACCGGAATAGAAATACGTAAATTACTTTCTTTACGTTCCACAGACTTTACTATTGATGTATCAGACGATATCTCTATTACAACCAAAGGGTATGGTCATGGTGTTGGCATGAGCCAATATGGTGCTAATAATATGGCCAAAGCTGGATACACATATGATCAAATATTAAAATATTACTATCAAAATATTGAAATAAACGCCATATAATACACAAATATTTTATATTAAATATTTAATTAAATGTATATTTCTTCTTTTCTTGTCCACACTTAATATTAGAAAGGTGATTATATGACAAGAAAGAAATTAAAAGACTGGGTTATTCCCACATTAGGAATTTTTGTCTTACTAGGTGCATTGTTAAGCTATTATTTAATAAATAACATTGTCAATGAAAACTTAGTACCTGAAGATTCTTATGTAACTGATGTCTTAGTAGATAATACTATCGATGTCCAAAATGAAGTAGAAGTAAAAGTAATAAAACCATATAGAGGAGAAAATGTTAGTATAAGTAAATATTACTACCAATATGAAGATGAAGAAACGAGACAACAACAATCTTTAATAAAATATCAAAATATATACATGCCTAATACAGGTGTCTTATATTCTGCAGATAATGAATTTGAAGTAGTATCTGTTTTTGATGGTAAAATAACATCTATTAAAGAAGACGATATTTTAGGAAATATAATTGAAGTAGAACATGAAAATAATATTGTAACAATCTATCAAAGTGTTAAAGATGTTAAAGTTAAAATAGGTGATATCGTTAAACAAGGCGATGTCCTAGCTTTAAGCGGATCAAATAAATTAGAACAAGAAAAAGAAAATTGTCTTCATTTTGAAGTTTATAAAGATGGAACATTAACTAACCCAGAGGATTTTTTAGCTGAAGCCGCATAATTATGTTTATGAAAAGATCAACTGTAACCATTCAGTTTATCCAAAATGGCATAATTGTATATAATAAACATAAATTAAACAAATATATATTATCCTCTGTTGAAAACTATAAATATATTAACAAGCAATTATTTAGTGAAGAATTGTCCAAAGTCATTAATGAAAACAATATAAATAATAGAATTTTAACAGATAACATAAATATACTTATAGATAATACATATACAGATTTAGAAATTGATACCCTAAAAACAATCTTAAAAGAGTTATCTTTTAATAAAATAAATTTTATAAATATAATAAATATTTTTCATATATCTAGTAATGAATTATTAATAAATATTTCTAATCAAATAGTTAAAATATATTATAATGACAAAATATACATTATCAATATTTATTTTAATCAATATAAACAATTAATTAGTATATTTTTAAAAGAAATTATTAAAAATGAAAATATCAAGAACATAATGGTTTTTGGGGATTATCATGACTTAAATAACCTAGTTAAGTATTTAGCAAAAAATATTTTTAAAAATATTTATATATATTCCTATCCAGAATTAATGCCCATAAAATTATTAACATAATCTTATAGCCAAAAAACATTATTGATGATATAATTATGTCATGGAGGATGATGGATATGAAATACAATATTCGTGGTGAAAAAGTAACAATTACTCCGTCTATGAAAAGTTATATTATTGATAAACTATCTAAAATGGATAAGTACTTTGAAAACCCAGAGGAGATTAATGTAAATGTTCTTGCTAAAATCAAAGGTTTAGAGCAAATTATTGAAGTAACGGCTTTAACAAAAAGATTTACTTTAAGAGCAGAAGAATCTAATGAGGATTTTTATGCCGCAGTAGATTTGGTTATTAATAAACTAGAAAGACAAATAAGAAAGAATAAAGACAGATTAAATAGAAAATATAAAAACGTAGAAAATTTAGAATTTAATTTTAATTACGAAGATGAAGATGAAGAAGCTGAAGAAAATGTAAGCACAATCGTCAAAAGAAAAAATATTTCAATGAAACCAATGGACGAAGAAGAAGCTATGTTACAAATTGAATTATTAAATCATGATTTCTTTGTTTTTAAAAACATTGATGAAGAATGTGTTTCTGTCTTATATAAAAGAAAAGATAATAACTACGGTATAATTAATATGAAATAAGGAGCTAAGGCTCCTTTTTTATATTACTATTTATTAAAATATTATTGCAATTTCGCCTCTAAACTGTTGAATTTAGTAAAAAAATAATATAAAATATAGTATGCGCAAGTAAGTAAAGCAAAAAGCTTTAATGCTTTACTTATTTTTGATATAATATAACATGTGGAGGAATGCGAGATGGGATTTTTTAGAAAATTAATCGACTCAGAGTATAAAGAATTAAAAAGGTTTGAAAAAATAGCAAATGAAATAGATGCCCTTAGTGATGAAATGGCATCTTTAAGTGACGAAGAACTTAAAGCCAAAACTGACGAATTTAAAGAAGAATTGGCCAATGGTAAAACATTAGAAGATATTTTAGTTCCAGCATTTGCTACTGTCAGAGAAGCTGCTTATCGTGTAATAGGAGAAAAACCATATTTTGTCCAAATTTTAGGTGGGTTAGCTATTCATTATGGTAATATTGCCGAAATGAAAACAGGTGAAGGAAAAACCTTAACCGAAACAATGCCAACATATTTAAATGCCTTAACTGGTAAAGGTGTTCATATTGTTACAGTTAATGAATTCTTGGCTAAACGTGACTCAGAATGGATGGGTAATATCTTTAGATTTTTAGGCTTGACAGTTGGCTTAAATATGCGTGAAATGTCTCCCGCTCAAAAAAGAGAGGCATATAACTGTGATGTTTTATATTCAACCAATAATGAAATCGGCTTTGACTATTTAAGAGATAATATGGTTGTTAAATCATCAGATAGAGTACAAAGACCTTTAAATTTTTGTATAGTAGATGAAGTGGACTCAATTTTAATCGACGAAGCTAGAACACCATTAATAATATCTGGAGGAAAGTTTGATTCAAAAGATTTATATACATCAGCTGATAGAGCTGTCAAAAAATTAATTGAAGAAGACTATACAGTTGATGAAAAAACTAAAAGTGTTTCCCTTACGGAAAGTGGCGTTGAAAAAATTGAAAAAACATTCCATTTAGCAAATCTTTATGATTTAGAAAATGCCGTTTTAGTGCATCATATTAATCAAGCTTTAAAAGCTAATTATGGTTTTAAATTAGATGTAGATTATGTCGTAGAAGATGGAGCCGTTATTATTGTTGATCAATTTACAGGTCGTTTAATGCATGGTCGTCAATTTAGTGATGGACTACATCAAGCTATTGAAGCCAAAGAAAATGTAAAAATTAACGAAGAAACCAAAACTATGGCTACAATTACTTTCCAAAATTTATTTAGAATGTATAATAAATTATCAGGTATGACTGGTACTGCTAAGACTGAAGAAGAAGAATTCAGAGATATTTATAATATGTATGTTATACAAATTCCAACTAACAAACCTGTTATAAGAGAAGATTACCCAGATTTAGTTTATGCTACGGAAAAAGGTAAATTTGCTGCCATAGTTAGAAAGATAAAAGAAATCCATGAAACTGGTCAGCCAATATTAGTCGGAACAATTTCTGTTGAAAACAACGAAAAATTAAGTGCCATGTTAAAAAAAGAGGGTTTAAAACATGAGGTTTTAAATGCTAAGAACCATGAAAGAGAAGCTGAAATCATCGCTAAAGCAGGTGAAAAAGGTTCTATAACAATTGCTACTAACATGGCTGGTCGTGGAACTGATATTAAACTAGGCGAAGGAGTAGTCGAACTAGGTGGTCTTTGCGTAATAGGTACTGAAAGACACGAATCTCGTCGTATTGATAACCAATTAAGAGGACGTTCTGGTAGACAAGGAGATCCAGGTATGTCACAATTCTTTGTTTCATTTGACGATGATTTAATGCGCCGTTTTGGTACAGACAAAATAAAGCAAATGCTAATTAATGTAGGTTTTACTGATGAACAAGCTATACGTTCTAAAACATTTACTAAGAGTATTGAAACAGCTCAAAAGAAAGTTGAAGGTAACAACTATGATACTCGTAAATCTTTATTAGATTATGATAATGTAATGAACGAACAAAGAGAAATTATTTATGCTCGTCGTAATGAAATATTAGATCAAGAATCTATTTCAGAAAGAACCCAAGCAACATTTGATAGCAATATTGCTAATTTAGTTGATAGTCATATTGAACCAGAAGGATACTTAACAGATGACGATAAAAGTGAAATAATAGAATATTTAAATACAAACTTAATTAAAACGACAAAATTAGAAGTATCTGATATTATTGATATGACTGATACAGAAGAAATTAAAGCTTACTTAACAGACAAAGTTAAAGAAGACTATAAAGAAAAAACCAAAAATATTCCACAAGTAATTATTAATGAATTTGAGAAAGCCATTGCCTTAAGAGTCATTGACGAAGCATGGATTGATCACATTGGAGCAATGGAACATTTAAGAGAAGGAATTGGTCTTCGTGGATATGGTCAAACAAATCCTCTTCAAGCTTATACTATGGAGGGTTATGATTTATTTGATGAGTTAATGAGCAGTATTGAATCAAGAATTTCTATCTTCTTACTAAAAGCTGAAGTAAGACAAAATACTGATAGAAAAGA
>CANRLI010000028.1 GCA_947631475.1 uncultured Bacilli bacterium
TATATTATTTAATTTAGCTAATTTAGCAGTTTATGGTATAATACTAATGAATTGGGGATGTAAAAATGATTATTACAAGAACAGAAGATGAAATAAATAAATTAAGAGAAGCTGGTCGCATAGTCGGACTTACTCATAAATATTTACAACAATTTATTAAACCCGGGATTAGTACTAGAGAACTTGATCGTTTAGCTAAAGCCTTTATCGAAAGTAAAGGTTGTACTTGCTCGTTTGAAGGCTTATATGGTTTTCCTGGAAGCATATGTATTAGTATTAACAATGAAGTTGTTCATGGTATTCCATCCCATCGCAAATTACGTGAAGGAGATATTGTAAAATTAGATATTGGTGCTTGCTACCAAGGTTATCATGGTGACTCAGCTTGGAGTTATATAGTGGGTAATCCTAATAATACTCATGATATTAAATTATTAAATGAAACAGAAGAAGCTTTAATGGCTGGTTTAGCAGCTATTCATGATGGCTGCACAGTTGGTGATATTGGATATGCTGTTTCAAAAGTAGCCAAAAAATATAATTTAGGCGTAGTTAAAGAATTAGTCGGTCATGGTGTTGGTGATAAAGTTCATATGGACCCTGATGTTCCCAATTATGGTACTAAAGGCAAAGGTCCTATTTTACATGCGGGCAATGTTATCGCCGTTGAACCAATGCTTAATTTAGGAACAGCAGACATTTATATGTTAGATGACGATTGGACTATTTGTACTGATGATGACAAAAATAGTGCTCACTTTGAACACACCGTATTAGTTACCAAAGATGGCTATGAAATACTGACACGTCGTGATGTTGAATTAGCTGATGAAGACATTATAAATAAAAAATAGTTTTGTTCAAAAACTATTTTTTTATTATTCCAAAGTGACATTTAATACCAAATCACTTGTAATTACTGTTTCTGGGGCAATGGAAAATTCTTTAACACTACCATAACCCGTAAATTCATATTTTAAACCTAATATCTTACATAAAGTAATAACTTCACTACTACTCCAACCACTTATATCAGGCATTTTATAAGTTGTATCATTGGTTACTAAAAAAACTTTATTTCCCGCTAATACAGTCTTTCCATATTCCGGATATTGACTGATAATATATTTACCATCACCTAATTTAACAATAGTTAAATTTAACATTTTTAATTTTTCTTCCGTAATTGTCGTTTCACTACTAATATATTTATCCATTGTTATAATCTTACTACTATCAACCTTTTCAATCGACTTAGATATATTTTTATATTTAGCTATTTCTTCGACAATCTTTGTAATCATATTTGCATATTCTGTATAACTACCAGTATATCTTTTTATTGAAACATAGATAATATACTGCGGATTTTCATAAGGAAAGACCCCGGCAAAGCTACGAATATAATCATAAACTCCTGTCATATATTTACCATCAGAACCAGTTATTTGAGCTGTTCCTGTTTTACCCGCAATTACAATATTATCATTTTTATAAACACGAGCATCTGTTCTACCATTCCAAACAACATCATACATCATGGATAACATTTTATCAATGTGTTCCTTTGAAGCCTTTTGACCAAGCTCAGTTCGTTCATGTTGATATGTAACTTCATTGCTTTCACTATCAACTATTTTTTCGACAATATAAGGTTGTATTTCTACTCCCTCATTAGCTAAAATTGATAATGCTTGCAATGTTTGGATTGGTGTAGTTGTAATACCTTGTCCAAATGAAGCTGTTGCTACTTCCGTACGATATGTAAAATCAATAACTCCACTAGCTTCACTAGGTAAAGTAATCCCTGTTTTTTTACCAAAACCTAAACTTGTATAAAAATTATATAATTTTTCACGGCCAATTTTAAGAGCCAAATCAGTCGCCGCTGTATTAGATGAATATGAAAAACCTTCATCATAAGTAATAACGCCCCATCCATGACCATTATAATCTTGAATAGTTGCATCATCAACTTTTCTTGTTCCAGATTGATAAGTAGCACTACCATCATAGGCATCATTTTCCATTGCTGCTAAAAAGGAAAATATTTTCATGGTACTACCTGGTTCATATTGATAAGAAGTTAAAGGATTTAAGTACTCTTCAATATCCAATTTATTTAAATTAAAACTAGGACTTGATCCTGACGCTAAAATAGCTCCCGTTTTAGCATCCATAACAGACAAAGTTAACCAATCCATTTGATGAGTACTAGCAAAATCTCTAATACCATTTTCCACAAATAATTGAACATTACTATCAATTGTTAAATAAATATCATTACCAGGTTTAGCATTTTCAATAGTAGCATAAGTATTAGGCATTGTATATCCATAAGCATCTTTTTGATAGATTTTACGACCGTTAACTCCTTGCAGTTCTTCATCATAATAAGCTTCAATACCCATTTTACCAGTAATTAAAGCTGCAGCATCATTTGGATCACGATTGGCAAACCCAACAACATAAGGCGCAAATGTACTAAGAGGATAATACCTTTTTGAAGTTTCAACAAAATCAATACCTGGTAAACCCAAAGCTTCTATTTGTTTTTTTACTATCGATGATATATCACGACCACCAGGACCTAATTCCACTTGATAAGAATCCCTATTTAATAAACTTAAAATATATTCTTCGGTCATATTAAGGATCGGTGCTAAAGCTGCAGCTGTTTTAGCCTTATCTACTACATGTTGCGGATTATTTTCATCTTTTGTTCTAGAAGAAGACAAATAAGCGATAACCGTAAACGATTTAACATTTTGAGCTAAAATTTCACCATCAACGGTAAAAATATTTCCTCTTTGGGCTGGTAATATATCAATTTCCGTATTCCTATTTTCTACAAAAGCTGTTAAATCAATACCATCTGTTTCTTTAGCTAAAGAAACAAACGATAATTTAATTATTATCGCAAAAAAAGAAAAAACAACTACAAAAGATATAATTTTACTAATGCTTATTGTACTGTTTTTTCTTTTCATATTTACTAACTCCCTAAATTATTCACTCGCTACAACTTTAATATTATTATTTTCATAAGTAAGCCCATTTTCTGTAGCAATAACTTGAATTTTATCCAAAGATGCTAACTCACTTATTTCCATCTTTAAGCCATCATTTATACTTTCTTGTTCACTTATCTTATTTTCTATTTTTTCACGAGCAATACTACTTTCTGATAATATAGCTTTAGTATAAACGTTACAAACCGGGATTGCAAGTATAACTAAAACAATAGCTAAATATATAGCTTTTTCTCCTCTAAAAGTATTTCTAAATCCTTTATTTTTCTTTTTATTAACACTTACCATCCAATCAGATCCTTTCAATAATACGTAGTTTAGCACTTTTGCTACGTGAATTTTCTTGTAATTCTTTAGCACTTGGTAATATAGGCTTTTTATTTATTAAAATTATTTTTGGTTGATATTCCAAAGGAATAACAGGTAACCCTTTAACCAAATCATCAATTTCACTTTCTTTTTTAAACATTTTTTTTACTATTCTATCTTCTAAAGAATGAAAAGTTATAACTGCCATTCTTCCTTCTTTGTTTAATAAATCAATAGCTTCTGGTAATACTTTAGCTAATACTGTTAATTCACTATTAACTTCAATCCTTATCGCTTGAAATATTTGTCTTTCAGGATGAAATTTATTAAAGTATTTAGCTCCTACCGCTGAAGATATAATATTAACTAATTCTTTAGTTGTGGCTATTTCATGATTTATTCTTTCACTAACTATTTTTTTAGCAATAAACTTAGACATTTTTTCTTCACCATAAAGGAAAAAAAGATGGCTGAGTTCTTCAATACTATAAGTATTTACAACTTTTTTAGCATTTAATTCTTGTGATAAATCCATTCGCATATCAAGAGGAGCATCTTCCATAAAAGTAAAACCACGTTCTTTATTATCAATTTGTGGACTTGATAATCCCAAATCAAAAATAATTCCATCTACTTTTTCTATTCCATATTCTTTTAACTTTGTCGTTAAATTAACAAAATTAGAATGAATTAAAGTAAAATTATTACTTATCTTAGATAATCGTTCTTGTGACGAATTTAGCGCTTCAATATCTTGATCAAACGCATATAAATGCCCAGTCGTTAATCTTTTTAAAATTTCACTACTATGGCCCCCATAACCTAAAGTAGCATCAACATAAATGCCATTTTCTTTAATATTTAAGCCAGCAATAGATTCATCTAGTAAAACACTATAATGTTTCATCTAGAACACTCCCATTAAATAAATTTTCAGCAATATCTTCTATTTTATCTTGATTTTCTAAGAAGAAATTATCCCAATTCTTTTGAGACCATACTTCAATACGGTCGTTTGCGCCGATGACTACACATTCTTTAGTAATATCGGCGTAACTAACCAATGGGGAGGTAATGTTAATTCGCCCTTGACGGTCAAATTCACATTCAGTGGCACCAGAAAAGAAGGATCTGATAAAAGTACGAACGTCTTTTTTGGTAAAAGGTAGAGTTTTTAATTTGGCAACTATATTATCCCATTCAGATTCTGAATAGATATATAAGCATTTTTCTAAGCCACGGGTTACGATAAACTTATCCCCGAGTTCAGAACGGAATTTGGCAGGAATTATAAGTCGTCCTTTTTCATCAATATTATGATGATATTCGCCCATAAACATTTTCAAATCCCCCACTTTCCTCCACAATGTACCACTGTCTACACTAATAATACTTTAATTTCCCCCTCTTGTAAATAATTTTTCTTTTTTTAGCTTTTAGAATAATGTCAATTTACGTAAACAAATTTTTTTAAATCAATTAAAAAAAGTAGATAAAATCTACCTTTTTACATCATTTTTCCTTTGATTCCTTTGGCTCCCTTAGCTCCATCAAACGTACTTAAGACATTTGATTCGAAACTAGTCACTTTTTTCTTAGCAGTTTTATACTCTTTAATAGCTCCTTTAATAAGTTCATCTAATAATTTAGAATATTTCTTTCCCGCTGGAGTAAAGAAGAAGAAAGCTAAACTTCCCGGAATAGTATTCGGCTCATTAACATAAACTTTTTTAGCTTTACTATCAACTAGAAAATCAAATCTTGTTACACCACTAAGATTTAAACATCTAAAAGCTTCTTTAGAATATTTAAAAACTTGTTCTTCTACTTCCTTATCTAAAGTAGCTGGTATTTTAAAGCCACTGTTACTAATCTTACCCCCCGTTTGATTTTTAGAACCAGTTTTTTTACTTCCTTTACCCAAATATTTATCTTCAAAAGTTAAAAAATCATTATTTGTTAACATTTCGCCAATTAAAGAGCATTCCATATCTTCATAATTACCAATTACCGCACAATCAACTTCTTTAAGATTTTCTACCATTTTTTCAACGATAATTTTTTCATCATATTTAATAGCTTCTTCAATAGCATCTTTTACTTCTTCTTCATTTTTAGCTACTTCAATTCCAACACTACTACCTAAACGAGCCGGTTTAACTATAACTGGATAGCCTAATTTTTTTATGTTTTGTAAAATTTTATCTTCATCAGTTTGATACTCTGTATCATAAAACCATACATAATCAACAATTGGAATATCGCAAGCAGCCATTACTTGTTTTTGGACAACTTTATCTTGGCCAATTGCTGATCCTAACATACTAGAGCCAACATAAGGAATATTCAAAGTTTCTAGATAGCCAGCTAATGAGCCATCTTCAACACCTTTACCATGAACAATAGGAAAAGCTACATCAATTGTATTTACAACACCTTTAAAAAGGCCGTTTTTCTTTTGTAAAATATATTTATCATCACGTTTAGTTAAAGTTACTTCTTTAGCCATAAAAGACACATTATTTAAATCTTTATATGTTGCCATATCACGTAATGCTTCCCCAGTATACCAGTTACGATCTTTTCCAATATAAATTGGCACAACCTCATATTTACTCGTATCCATATAATTCATTGCTTGAACAGCCGTAATAATACTTATCTCATGTTCGACTGATTCGCCTCCAAAAATTACTCCAACCTTAATCATTCTCAATCACTCCTTATTTTTTTTCATTAAATGAATCTGGTAAATCATTTTCTAATAACGCATATGTTTCTTTATCCTTTAATTTCATCATTAACGGAAAAGCTTCCATAACGTCATTTAATATATAAATATGTTCTTTAGGAAATTTTCCTTTCATTAACCCTTCATAAATTGGCTTCGTTTTTTCTTCACCAATTAATATTACTTCATCAACTTTATTAATACAAATATCCATGCCAAATTCACGATTAACTTCTTCTTCCTTAACTCCTACTTCAATCATTCCAGGGGTTACTACAATATGTTTTCCTGGCATCATACTAAGTACTTCTAAAGCCATTTTACATCCCATTGGATTAGAATTATAAGCATCATCTATTAAGTTAATATCATAATATTTAGACAAAGATAATCGATGTTCAATTGGCATAATACGTTTAACCGCTTTTTGCAGATCAGCTATTTTCATACCTAAGGCTTTGCCTAAAGCAATTCCCGCTAAAATATTATAAATATTATTACGACCTAATAACTTAGTTTCAAAAGCATATTCTGCCTTATCATCCTTAAATTTAACTACAAATTCAGTTCCTTTATATGTTAACTTCAAATCCTTAGCATAACAATCAACCTTATGATTATCAATACCAATCCAAATAATCTGACAATCATTTTTTAATTTATAACTTAATTGTTTTTCATCATCTCCATTTAGGATACCAATACCATCACTTGGTAATGATTCAATCAACTCAAACTTTGTTTTTAAGATTGCTTCTTCAGAACCAAACGTTTCCAAATGAGCAAGTCCAACTCGTGTTAATATACCATATTTAGGATGAACCAAATCACATAATTCCTTAATTTCTCCACTTTTACAAGCTCCCATTTCAGCTATAAAATAATCATTATAAGGATCTAAATAGTTATTAATTGTTATCATAAGTCCAAATGGCGTATTATAATTAGCTGGAGTTTTAAAAACATTATATTTAACACTTAATATATCATTAACAATATTCTTCGTACTTGTTTTACCATAACTACCTGTTATCCCAATTACTTCCATATTGGTCATACTACTTAATTTTTGACGTGCTTGACGTTCAAAATGCAACCCTACCAAACGTTCAATTGGACGATTTAAGAAATTATCTAAAATTAAAACAAAGTAATTTATAAATAATAGGAAACCTAAAATTAAATAGTAAAAGCTTAAATTATCTTCATTAAAATTAAATATCATTATTAAAACGGGAATTAAATAAATAAGCGAATTTGTTATAATTAATCTTTGAATACGAGCCGTATATTTTAAAGGTAATTTAGCTACTTCTTTTCGACGTTTATCAATAAAGACATAACCCAAAAATAAATAAATAATAATGAATAAATACGGAGATATCATATTTAACGTTTCATTAAATGCCGTTAAAATAAAAATTAAAAATAATAAATTCAAATTAAGAAAATTATCTTTATAATTTTTTATAATCCATTTAATATATCGGTATCCGCGATTATATCTATTTTGTTGTAACATATGTAAAGACTTAGTACTAATAATAGTAACATAAACAAAATAAACTAAAACTGATATTAAAAATAAAAACATAACAATCCTTCCTTACTTTATAAATGATTTAATTATGGCATTAGTTTGATTTAAACGTTCTAAATAAGCATAATGAGTACATCCCTCATAAACCGTTAGGCCACTATTAGGAATTAATTTTTCTAATTCATAAGCATCAGCCACATCGACAGCTTCATCTTTATCTCCCCAAATAATAAAGGTAGGACATTTAATTTTTTTAGCCATTTCTGTTAAATCAGTATTTACATGTTTAACTAAAATATCACGCATCATTGGTGAAGCATTTCTATAATCTGTAGACCCAAAGTGTTTTTTCATTTTATCAGCCATATTCCCAAGTCCCGGAATATTTTTTACTTTCTTTAAAAGTCTAACTTTTAAAGATGGTTTTTTCATTTTAACTTTATAGGGACTAGATAATAAAATCAATTTTTCGGTATCATATTTAGCTGCATATAATAAACATATTTTGCCTCCAAAAGAATGGCCAATTAAATTTGGTTTTTTAATATCAAGATAATTTAATAATTCTTTTAACATTAAAACATATTCATCTAAATCCCAAGCTTCTTCTGGTTCATCAGAATCTCCAAAACCTGGCAAATCTAAAATTATTAAACGATGTGTATCCGTAAAAGGCTTAGCAATTGGTTCCATCATTTTAATATTTTGACCCCAACCATGTAAATAAACAATAGGACTTTTATCTTTTTGACCAAAATCTTTATAATTGACCTTAATTCCCTTATATTTAAACATATAATCACCTTATTAATTTTTATGAATGTCATATTTCCTTTATACATTATATTTTATCATACATTCCTAATGATTGCTTTATTTTAACGTATTTTGACAATATTTTTACAAACAAAAAAGAGCTTTTAAGCTCTACTTGAATATTTACCATCTAGTGTAGATACAATAATCTTTTCACCTTGAGTAATAAACAATGGTACTTTTACTACATAACCATTTTCTAACGTTGCATCTTTTTGCGCATTGTTTGTCGTATTACCCTTAACTGCTTCCGTCGTTTCCGCTACCACATATTCAATTTTTTCAGGAAGAGTTACACCGATAATCTCCCCTTGATAAAAATCAATTTGTACTTCTAAATTTTCTTTTAAGAATTTCTTTTCCTCAGCTAATTTATCTTCAGTGATTTCAATTTGTTCATATGTTTCATTATCCATGAAAACATATCCCGTTCCACTATTATATAAATAAACCATTTTCTTTTTATCAACATGCGCTTTTTCAACTTTAACACTACTATTAATAGTTTCTTCAATAATAGCTCCTGTCTTTAAATTACGCATTTTAACTTTCATGAAAGCAGCACCTTTTCCAGGTTTAACATGTTGGAAACTTTGTACTAAATACAATTTACCATCGTAAATAATAGTCATTCCATTTTTAATATCATTAATATTAATTAAGCCGTTCATCTTTTACACCCCTAACTATTTCTTTTCTTTATGAACAGTTGATTTATTACACCATTTGCAATATTTTTTTTGCTCCAATTTATCTGGAGTATTTTTTTTATTTTTTTGTGTAACATAATTTTCATGTTTGCATTCTGTACAAACTAGAGTAATATTAGGTCTATTTTCATTTTTTGCCATAGTACTGCCCTCCTTTTTTAATCCGCTCCTATTGTATCATATATTTTTTATTTTTCAAATACTAATTTACTTACTTCTTTAGAAATATAGCGGTTTATAGGTGCTATATAACTATCATTATCATTATTATATGATACATTAGGACTTATTACGACAATTGAATATTGTGGATTATCATATGGAGCAAACATAATATATGAAGTATTAATAGTAGTCGTATTTTTATTATAAACTACTTCAGCCGTTCCTGTTTTACCGGCTGGTTTATATATTTTATCTGTATAACCACTACCTGTCCCATTATTAACAACTTGTTTAAATCCTTCCTTAATTCTTTCAAAATTAGATTCTACTGTATTTAATATTTGCGGTTCATAAGTATAAATAAGTTCTTCGTTATTTCTTACTTCTTTTAAATAATGTAAAGCATACCTTGTTCCATTAGTCGCTACTGTATTAATATAATTAGTTAAATTTAATGGTGTATAAGTATCATACTGACCAATACTTAAATTAAGTAGCAAATCTGGTGCCACCTGTTCCCCCTTAATCCCCGTTGCCTCATTTTCTAAGTCAATTCCCGTTTTGGAGCCTAAACCAAAAGAAGCAAAAGTATCACGATATATCTTAAAATGTTCTTCCGTAACCGGTAATTTCATATTGTATTTATAAGTACTACCCGTTAACTTTATTGCCGTCATAAATTGATAATAATTACTAGAGGTTTTCAAAGCTGTAATATCATCAATTAGCCCCAATCTTTTATACGAACACTTTTCAGGAACTAAATATAACTTTACACACGCATCATTAATCTTCTTGCCTACATCAATTAAATTATTTTGATACCCTACAGTATGTGAAGCTCCTTTAACAACTGAACCAACTGTAAAAGAAGAAGTTAAAATATTTGTTGTCACATCAAAAAAACTGTCCTTAATCTTCATCAGACCTGTACTAGCAATAATCTCTCCAGTATTCGGATTACTCACAATAACATATGACGAATTAAAATAGTCAGTATATTTATATTTCTGAGCTGAATCCAAATACTTTTTAATAATATCATTTATTTTTAATTGTAAATCAATATCAATACTTAAAACAATATCATTTCCTGGCTTAGCTTCACTAAGCAAAGTCAAAGAATTATCATCATTTACTAAATACTTAGCTTTTTCACCTTTTAAATAATCATCATATTCCTTTTCTAAATAACTTAAACCAACTTGATCATTTAAAGAATACCCTTTTTGCAAATAATACTCCTTATTTTCTACACTTATTTGGCCAACCTTTCCATATATATTATTCATCGTATCATATAAATAAATTCTTTTAGTAGTATATTCACATGTAAGTCCTGGTATATTTTGTTCATTAACTATGGCACATACCTTTGAAGAAACATCTTCAGCAACTATCTTACTATCATAATAATATCCGCTATTTAATAAATAATAAATATGAATTAACTTTTTTTCATCACTAGAATAATTTAATAAATTATCAATTCTACTTAATTTTAAATTTTCTACCTCTTCGAGTGTTATCTTACGTCTTGCCAAATCTTCTTGCTCTTCAGCTGTTAAAAGATCATCTGTGTCATTATATTTTAAATAAAAATTTTTTTGTTCTATAGTAGTCGCTTCTTTAACATCTTCTAAAATATTTAATAATTCATTAGCAATTCTTAATGTATCACTATTATCTAAATTATGAAAAACAACTGTATTAACACCAATATTATCTACTAAAACTTTACCATTACGATCTAAAATTCGTCCCCTTGGAGCATTAAGACCATAAACTATTTTATTAATTGATCTTAAATAATCTTCATAATAACTATCATGCTTATAAAAATAAAGATAACTATAGCGAGATATGACCAAAGAAAATAAGAAAATCAATATTATAGAATAAATTTTTTTCATAAACTCACCTATTATTAGTATTATAATTTATCAATTAAACATACAATATTTATAGGTGGTATTATGTTTGTTTTAATAGAAAGATACATAAATAATTTAACTATCCATGACTTCAATAATTTAGCAATTACTAAAGGTATTGCTCTGAGCCCTGAAGAACTTGATTTTTCTTATACTTTTGTCAAAAAGAATTGGCAAACAATTTTATCAAATCATGGTATATTTGACATTGACAAATACAAAGATAAATTTTCTGAAGAAAATTTTACTAAAATTAAACAATTAATTAAAGAATATACAATCAAGTATAGTAATTATTTATAAAAAATGATTAGAAATTCTAATCATTTTTTAAGGTGTTTTTTAAGCGTTCAATATTTTTTAATTCTTCCCCTATCGCTTTTTCTTTACCAATATTAGATGGATGATAATACTTTTTACCTTTAAGTTCATCTGGTAAACATTGCATATTAGTAATCTTATTTTCTGTATTATGAGCATACTGATAATTGGCACCATAACCTAATTCACTATCTAATTTAGTAACGGCATTACGTAAATTTAATGGTACTTTAACATCAGCCGTTTTTAAAGCATCTTTTTTAACTGTTTCATAAGCTGTATATAATGAATTTGATTTTGGCGAAACACTTAAGTAAACTACAGCTTGTGCTAAATTAACATTACATTCTGGCATCCCATTATAATGTGCAGCTTCATAAGCCGCCGTTGCTTGTACCAAAGCATTTGGATTAGCTAGTCCAATATCTTCTGAAGCAAAACGAATTAACCTTCGAGCCACATATAAAGGATCTTCGCCTGCTTCTAGCATACGTGCTAAATAATATAAAGCTGCATCAGGGTCACTATTACGCATTGATTTATGTAAAGCAGAAATTAAATTATAATGTTCCTCCCCTTTTTTATCATATAAAAAAGTTTTTTTATTAAACATTTTAGTAATGGCTTCTTTAGTAATCGCTTTATTGCCACTTTTAATTGGTATTACATTTAAAAGATTTTCTAAAGTATTCAAAGCGTTACGGGCATCACCATTACTTAAATTAGCAATTGCTTCTAAAGCTTCCTTAGTAATATTTATTTCAAAATCATTAATACTATTTTCTTTTAAGATAGCATTATTAAGAATTTTCTTAATATTATCAATATTTAAACTATTTAGAACATAAACTTTACAACGTGATAATAAGGCGCTATTAACTTCAAAAGAAGGATTTTCCGTCGTCGCACCAATTAATATAATATCGCCATTTTCTACGTATGGTAAAAAAGCATCTTGTTGCGCTTTATTAAAGCGATGAATTTCATCTACAAACAGAATTGTTTTATGCCCATTAACTTTATTAAATTCTGCTTCATCAATAATATTTTTAATATCCTTAACTCCCGCTGTAACAGCACTTAACTGTTTAAACACTGAATCCGTCTTATTGGCGATAATTTTCGCTAAAGTCGTTTTACCTACACCTGGAGGTCCCCAAAAAATCATTGAAGTTATCGCATCATTTTCAATCATTTCTCTTAAAGGTGAATTAGCGCCGACAATATCTTCTTGCCCAATAAAATCATCTAAAGTAGTAGGACGCATTTTCTCAGCCAATGGTTTATAAATTGTATTCTCAGGGATATCAAATAAATCTTTCATAAAATCACCTTGACAAGTCTATTATATCATAAAACATTTGTTCTTACACAACTAAAAAATGATTAATCACTAATCATTTTTTATAGTACAATCTAATTTCTTCACGTAAATTAGGATTAAATTTTTTATTAAGAATCATCTCAATTTCAAACTTATAGGGTGGATATAAACGATTTTTATCCTCATCACTATCCCCTACATAAGGAGTTTCTAAGATTTTGGGAACCATTTTTAACTTTTCATGATAAATAATATTTAATAAATTATCAAAGCCAATCGTTCCAAAACCAATATTTTCATGACGGTCTTTATGTGAACCCAAAACATTTTTTGAATCATTTATATGAATACAACCAATTTTATTTAAATCTATTTTTTTAGCAAATTCATTTAAATAATTATCAAACAAAGACATATCATAACCACCATCAGATAAATGACACGTGTCTAAACATACCCCTATTTGCTCTTGTTTTTCTATTTTATTAATAATATAAGCTAGCTCATCAATCGTTTTTCCACATTCACTACCTTTACCAGCCATTGTTTCAAGTAAAATCTTACATTTGGTCGTACCATTTAAAATCTGGTTTAAAGCTGCTGCTATATTATCAAGACCTTCTTCACTTGTAATACCAACCGCATTCCCTGGATGCAAAACCATTTTAGTTATTTGCATTTCATCGCATCTTTTAAGTTCGTTACGAATGAAATTAATACTAAATTCATATTTTTCTATATCTTTTTTATTACCTAAATTAACAATATATGGGGCATGACAAATAACATTATTAATATCAATTTTTTTCTCTTTGCATAAAGCTAAAGCTTCTTCCGTCAATTTACAATCAATATCTTTTCTTATCGTATTAGTAGGAGCTCCTGTATAAAACATAAATGTATTTGCACCATATGATAATGCTTCTTTTACTGAGCCTAATATTTGGTCTGCACCAAATGAAACATGACTACCAATTATTAACATTTTTACCACCAAAGTTATTATAACAAAAATGAAAAGATTATTCTATCTTTTCATTTAT
>CANRLI010000029.1 GCA_947631475.1 uncultured Bacilli bacterium
TTTGGGAAATAATTCTGATGAAGCAGAAAAAAGTGATATTTCTACTGATAAAAATGGTTTGTATTTTAACATTGAAGTAAGAATTAATAATTGTTTTGTCGAAGCCTCAAAGGATGTAAAAAAAGAGGTATCAGATTTATGGATAGACTTTTTGAATTATTTAATGTCTAAAGATCGAAGTTTAATTTCTTTACTAGCAGATTCTATAATATTGGCAGCTTCACGTACATATGTTCTTATTCAAAGCAAAGTTGATACAACGAATGACTTAATTAATGATAATATTAGGAAATTAGAGGAATATTATAGTAATTTTTCAGGAAATAATGTTAAATTTGCTGCCATTAATGAAAAATTATGGAAAGAAGCGACAGAAAAGTATAGATTTAATCTTAAGAATAAAATAAAATATAATTATATAGATGAAGAAGTTGATACTTCTAGTTCTGATAATATTAATCAAACAGACGCTCCTGATGAATTGGAGGCTTTGGCTGCTGATATTTTTGGAACTTATGAAGTTCAATAGTTAGAAAGAGGGAAATATAATGAATATGCAAGCTATTATGCAGCAAGCACAAAAAATGCAACGTGATATTACAAAAAAGAAGAATGAATTAAATAAGAAGGAATTTACGGGAACTTCTGAATTAGTAGATGTTGTTTTTACTGGTGATAAGAAGTTGGTTTCAGTTAATATTAAAACTGAGATAGCAAGTGATGATAAGGAAATAATTGAAGATATGTTTGTGATAGCTGTTAATGATGCAATGCTTAAAATTGATAAGGAGACTGAAAATGTTTTAGGAGCATATGGAAGTCAACTTAATGGATTGTTTTAATGAGAAGTTATCCTGTCGTATTAGCTAATTTAATTAATTGTTTTTGTAAGCTACCTGGAATAGGTGAAAAAAGTGCTGAGAGGATGGCTTTGTCTTTATTGGAATTACCAGTCGAAGATGTTGAAAGTTTCGCCGAAGCAATGGTAGATTCAAAAAACAATTTGCATCCATGTCCTATATGTGGGCATATTACGGATAAAGAAGTTTGTGATATTTGCGCAGATACTAATAGAAATCAAAACATAATCTGTATTTTGGAAGATTATAAAAGTGTTTTTGCTTTTGAAAAAGCCGGTAATTATAATGGGGTTTACCATGTTTTGAATGGGTTGATTTCTCCTATTGATGATATTAATCCTGAAGATATTAATATTGCCAGTTTGGTTTCGAGAGTAGAAAAATTAGAAGATCCTGAGTTGATTATTGCTTTAAAATCTACTATTGAGGGAGAAACCACAACTTTATATATCAAAAAGATATTTGAAGGCAAAAATGTTGAAATTTCTAGGCTATCATATGGTATCCCAATGGGTACTGAAATAGATTATTTAGATGAAATTACTCTTGATAGAGCATTAAATGATCGAAAAAAAATTTCATAATTATAAATTATTTTCATATATTTACTAAGGTGACTATATGAAATATTTGGTTTATTTAATTAAGAAAATCTGTATTGGTATTTTTGCATTATATAGCGTTAATATTTTATTTAGTACTCTAAATATTTTAATACCAATTAACATTTTCACGATTAGTGTTAGTTCATGTTTAGGTTTTTTTGGAATTGTTGCATTAATAGTTCTAAAATTTATAATTTAGTAATTGTTGTTGAGGTGGTTTTTTGGTTAGTACATCTGTGAAAAATGAAATATTGGAAAGATATCATGAGGGAAGGATGGCTCATGCTTTTTTGCTTGAAACAGATGATATTGATGAATGTTATAATGATGTTATTGAAATTGTTAAAAAGTTAAACTGCCCCTATGAGTTTCAGGAAGATTGTAAAAATAAGGAATGTAATCTTTGTAAATTAATTAATGCAAATAATTTGCCGAGTTTAATTACAATTTCTCCCATAAAACAAGTAATAGTATTGGATGATATAAATTATTTATTAGATAAATTTAGTACTATTCCTGTTTATAGTAAATTTAATATTTATATTATTAAGGAAGCTCATAAATTAAATATGGAATCAGCCAATGCTTTACTTAAATTTTTGGAAGAACCAACAGATAACATATTAGGTTTTTTTATAACAAATAATAAAGAAAATGTTATTTCTACTATTAGGAGTCGATGTCAATTATTTTATTGTACTTATAATAGGGAAGTTAGTGATAAAATAAATGAAGATATTCTTTTGAATGTGAAATTATATTTAAATTCTATTTACCATAATAAAGACGATTTGTTATATAATAGAACTCATATGATTAATCTTTATGATGAGAGAAAAGAATGGGAAGAATTTTTTTATACTATGTTTTATTATTTGAAAGATTGTTGTTTTGGTTCAAGAGATGATAAAATTGATATGATAAAGAAGATTTCTAAAGAAAGTTTAATTCAAATAATATTGTTGATTGAAACAATTATAAAATATATTGATGCAAATGGTAATATAGATTTAATTTTAGATAAATTTGTAATTGAAATGAGGAAATATTATGAGTAACATTTATGGTGTAACATTAAAATCTGAGGGAAAAATATATTATTTTAATGGTGAAGATTTAGAACTTGAAAAGAACAGCTATGTTGTTGTGGAAACGGAAAAAGGGATTCAGTTAGGAAAGTTGATGTATAAAGCAGATAATGAAAAAGTTAATATTCCTACTTCTGAAATGAAGAAAATATTAAGACCAGCAAGTGATGAGGATTATAATAATTTTTTAGATAATTTAAAGGATGCCGAAAAGTGTTTAATTAAAGCTAGAAATATAGCTGATGAACTTGGTTTAAGTATGAGTATTTTAGATGCTAGTTTTACATTAGATAGGAAACAGCTTTTATTTAATTTTATTGCCGAGGAGAGAGTTGATTTTAGAGAACTAGCCAAAAGATTGGCGGGTGCTTATAAAACAAGAATTGAGTTACGCCAGATAGGAGCAAGGGATAAAGCTAGGACTGTGTGTGGAATTGGCCAATGCGGCAGAACTTTATGTTGTTCATCATTTTTAAATCATATTGATTCAGTTACAATGAATATGGCAAAAAATCAAAATATTGCATTAAATCCCTCTAAAATAAATGGTTTATGTGGAAGGCTTTTATGTTGTTTAACATATGAAGACGATGAATATATAAGATGTGGTAATGGTATGCCTAATGTAGGCCAAACAGTTAAAACTGAATTTGGTAAAGGTAAAGTTATTTCTGTTGATATTTTGAATCGTAAATATAAAGTTGATTTAGACGGTGTAATAAAGGAGATTGTATTGGATAGTGGCGATAGTTCTAAATGATTTATATGATTATGA
Organism: uncultured Bacilli bacterium; assembly: GCA_947631475.1. Classification (GTDB taxonomy): domain Bacteria; phylum Bacillota_I; class Bacilli_A; order RF39; family UBA660; genus Coprovivens. The sequence continues at coordinate 3,329 of CANRLI010000029.1, forward strand.
TGGCTTAAAAATATTTCAATATGATGATAAATTTAAATTTTCACTTGATTCAATTTTATTAGCTGAATTTGTTGAATTAAAAAATAATGTAAAAGTGATTGTAGACTTTTGTTCAGGTAATGCACCTGTGCCACTTATTTTATCCACCAAGACCAATGCTTCAATTTTTGGCTTTGAACTTCAAAATAATATATATAATTTAGCTAAGAAAAGCATATCTTTAAATCATCTTGATAAGCAAATAACAATAATTAATGATAATCTGACTAATAGTTCTAAATATATAAAACCATTTAGTGTTGATGCTGTAACTTGCAATCCACCATATTTTAAGTATAATAAAAACTCATCTCTTATTAATGAGGACCAGGAAAAAGCTATTGCCCGACATGAAATTGCCATGAATTTAGATGAATTATTAGTTGCAGCAAAGTATATTTTAAAGGATAAAGCCCCATTATATATAGTACATCGTTGTGATCGACTTGATGAAATCATTGATTGTTTTACAAAATATAATTTTAAGGTAAAAAAGGTGCAGTTTGTCTATGCGGGCTTTGAAAAAGAGGCCATCATGGTATTAATTAAAGCAACTAAAAATGGAAAAACTGGTAGTTTAAAAGTATTACCTCCTCTTGATATTTTAAGTTATAAATCATATAAAGGCATATTTGAAAAGGATGGTTAAAATGAAGTTAATTGTGGGATTAGGTAACCCGGGAAAAGAATATAAAGATACTAGACATAATGTTGGTTTTTTAGTATTAGATAATTATTTAAAAGTTGATTATTGGCAAGAAAAATTTAATGCTTTGTATTATGAAACAAAGATAAATAATGAAAAAGTTTTATTTATTAAACCTTTAACTTATATGAACTTATCTGGTGATGCAGTAGTCAAATATGTTAATTATTATGATATTATGATTGATGATATATTGGTTATTCATGATGATATAGATTTAAATTTGGGTACATATAAAATTAAAAAAAATAGTAGTGCAGGCGGTCATAATGGGATTAAATCTATTATTAACAGATTGGGTACAGATGAATTTGCTAGATTGAAAATAGGTGTGTCACATAATCGTAGTATGGATACAAAAGACTATGTATTAGGGTCACTTAGTAAGAGTGATAAAGAACAATTAATGAAATTACAACTGGATTTTGATAAAATCATAGAATCCTTTATTATAAATGGGACTGATAAAACAATGAATATTTTTAATACAAAAAATAAGTAGAGGTATATATGAATTTCTTAAATAATTATTTTAAGTTTGAAAATGGTTTAACAGTTACTGGTTTAACAAAAGAGTTAAACATTTTTTACGTGATGGAATTATTTAAGAAAGAAAAGGGAAATATTGTAATTTTAACTAGTACTTTATATGAAGCTAATATGTACTATGATTCTTTAAAAACATACCTAGAAGATGTTTATTTATTTCCTATGGATGATTTTTTAACTAGTGTAGCCGTGGCTATATCTCCAGATTTAAAAATAAAAAGATTGGAAACACTAGAAAAAGTTAAAACTTTAAAAAAGGCGATAATAGTTACTAACTTAATGGGTTTCTTAAGATTTTTGCCTGATAAGAAAAATGCTATGAATTTAGAGTTTAACCTTAAGAGGGGTGGTACTACTAAAAGAAGTGATATTTTAAATTTATTGGAAAAGTATGGTTATGTAAAAGAAAGTATTGTAACAACGACTGGTGAATATGCCGTACGAGGATTTATTATAGACTTATTTATTATTGATGAAGAGCACCCTATTAGAATAGAATTTTTTGGTGATGAAGTTGATTCTATAAGATATTTTGATGAGTCGACTCAGCTTTCTATAAAGGAAATTGATGCGATTAAAATTAAACCTTATAATGAAGTTATAAGTGAAAGTAATAGTTCTTTGGTAGATTATTTGGATAACCCATATATTGTTATGGTTAATCAAGATCAAATTGATGTTGCGTATAAGAAGCTATTAAGTGATATTTGTGAATATAATAAAAATGAAAATATTAACAAAAAACATATGTATGAATTGGAAGATATTAAATATGACCAAGTTGTCTATTTAAATACTTTAAATAATTATGTTTCTAATAAAAGTATTAATTATCAGGCACAAGAAATAGAAAATTTTAATAGTGATTTTGAATTGCTTGGTAAATATTGTAAGAAAGAGATAGCTGGAGGTAAAACGGTTATTATTTGTTTAAGTAAAGAAAGTCAATTTAAAAGTTTGGAACCTTTTTTACCTAGTTATCACATTGTTACGAAAGATAATTTAATTGATAGAGAAATTAATATTTTATATAAAAAAATAAATAGGGGATTTGTTTTTCAAAATTATGTCGTTATTGCTGAGAATGATATAGAAAAGGTAAAGAATGCCGTTATTAATTATAAAAATTCTTATCGTATTGGTAAAAAAGTGAAGGACTTTGGTCAGCTAAGTATTGGTGATTATGTTGTTCATAGTCAGCATGGGATTGGAATTTATAATGGTGTTATTACTTTAACAAAAAATGGGTTAAAGAAAGATTATATTCAAATTAATTATCAGGGAAATGATAAAATATATATTCCTGTCGAAAAAATTAGTACAATATTTAAATATGCTGGTAAAGAAGGTAGTATGCCTAAATTAGATCGATTAAATAGTACTAGTTGGGTTAAGAAAAAAAGAGAACTTAGAAATAAGATTAAGGATATTAGTGGAGAACTTATTAAATTATATGCAGCACGTAATAATGTTAAGGGGACACCTTTTAAGTCTTATGCGGAAGAAGATGTATTTGGTTCTGAATTTATTTATGACGAAACAGCTGATCAATTAAAAGCAATTAAGAATATTGATGCTGACTTATCTAGTGAAGTTCCTATGGATAGGTTATTATGTGGGGATGTTGGTTTTGGTAAGACAGAAGTCGCATTTAGGGCAATGTTTAAAACTATATTAAATAATAAACAAGTATTTTATTTATGTCCAACGACAATTTTGTCTAAACAACAATATGAAAATGCTCTTGAACGTTTTAAAAATTATCCAATTGAAATAGCTTTACTTAATCGATTTACTAGTAGTAAAGAAACTAAAAGAATACTAGAAGGTTTAGAAAAAGGAACTATAGATTTGGTATTTGGCACACATCGTTTATTATCTAATGATGTTAAGTTTGCCAAGTTAGGTTTATTGATTGTTGATGAAGAGCAGAGGTTTGGTGTTCAACATAAAGAGAAAATTAAAGAATACAAAAATGATGTTAATGTTTTAACTTTATCTGCAACACCGATTCCTCGTACATTGAAAATGGCTTTAAGTGGTTTAAGAGATTTATCTATAATTGATACTCCTCCTACTAATAGATACCCCGTTCAAACTTATGTTATTCAAGAAAATGATTTAATTATTAAAGATGCGATTTATAAAGAATTGGCACGTAATGGTCAAATATTTATTTTATATAATAAGGTTGCATCTATTGAATCAAAAAGAGAACAATTACATAAGTTGGTTCCTGAAGCAAGAATTACAATTGCTCATGGGCAAATGAGTAAAAGAGAACTTGAAGATGTAATGGAATCTTTTGTTAATTATGAATATGATATTTTACTTTGTACAACGATAATTGAAACGGGTATTGACATAAGTAATGCTAATACTTTGATTATTTATGATGCTGATAATTTTGGTTTAAGTCAGTTGTATCAGATAAGAGGACGTGTCGGCAGAAGTAATCGTATTGCTTATGCATATTTAATGTATGATAAACAGAAAATGCTTAATGAAGTTGCTGTTAAAAGATTACAAGCTATTAAAGAATTTACAGAATTAGGTAGTGGTTATCGCATCGCAATGCGCGATTTATCAATTAGGGGTGCTGGAGACTTATTAGGTTCTGAACAAGCAGGCTTTGTTGATACGGTCGGTATTGAGCTTTATATGCAAATGATTGAAGAAGAAATGCGTCGTATGAAAGGTGAAAAAGTTGAAGATGATGAAGCAGATACAGATCTAGTTAATTCTAATAGATCACTAGTTGAGGTTGAAACACATATTTCTGATTCTTATGTTTCTGATGAAGATATTAAAATAGAAATTCATCAAAAAATTAATGAAATAGATGGTTATAAAAAATTATTAGAAATAAAACATGAATTAGAAGATAGATTTGGTAAAATAAGTAAACAAATTGAAATATATATGTATGAAGAATGGTTTGAAAAGCAAGCTCAAACATTAGGAATTAATACAGTAAGACAAAGTGAAAGAGAGATTGAAATAGAATTACCAGTAGAAGTATCTAATAAAATAGTAGGAGATAAATTATTTGTTAAAGCATATAGTATAAATCCACGATTTAGATTAAAGTACCAACACAATCAAGTTATTATAGCTTTAACTTTATTAAACCAAAAAGATCATTTCTTATATTATATTGTTCCACTTATGGAGGAAGTAATAAGTGAGGTTAAGGGATAAAATTTGTTAGATTAATATATTTGATACATAAAATTTCTTTTATAGCTAAAACTATATAGTGAATGGAGAATTTTATGAAAAATGTTAACTTTGTAAAAAATATTGATAATCTTGGTAGAATAGTTATTCCTATGGATATAAGAAGAAAATTGCAAATTAATACAGGAGACGTTTTAAGTATTACATGTAATGATAAGGATATTACTTTAACTAAATATAGTAATTTAGATAATAATTATAAAATTATTGAAATATTAAAAAGTTTTATTGAAATTTTTAATTTAAAAGTTATTTTAACTAATAAGGAATGTGTTATATATTCTAATTTGGTTAATATAGGGACTAAATTAAATAATAGTATGAAATTATTAGTTAGAAATGGAACAAATATTAAAAGTCAAAGTAATGAAATGATATTTGGCGAAAATAAAGTCAAAGGTATATATAATATGTTGCCGATTGTAACTAGTGAGGGAATCGAAGGAAGTATTATTGTATTTGGTGATATAAGTGAAAAAGGCTACGAAATGTGTACATTTTTAAATAAAATAATAATGTTAGAGCTTAATATTTCTTGATAAAGGTGTAATTTTGTGTTAAATTATTTTTAGATTTAGCAATGAAGGAAAGAGTACCTTTAAATTAGGAATATAGAGAGTTTCTGGTTGGTGAAAAGAATCTTCTAAAATATTGGGAACATGGTTCTGGAGCTGAAGCGTGATTTCGCGTTAAGAAACAAAGTGTATGATAATTCATAAACTAAGGTGGTACCGCGGGTTTTTACTCGTCCTTAGATTATGAATTTTTTTTATGGAATTGGGTGATGTTTATGCGGATGCTTAAAAATATGCTGTATGAACAACATAAAAATTTTTTAGTAATGTTATAGAATTTAAAAAAATCTAAATATTAGGAGGATTTATTATGAATAAAAATAAAAGTTATTATATTAGTACTGCTATTGCGTATACTTCAGGAAAACCACATATTGGAAATACATATGAAATTGTATTAGCAGATGCAATAGCAAGGTTTAAAAGATTACAGGGGTATGATGTTTATCTCCAAACGGGAACTGATGAACATGGGGAAAAAATTGAATTAAAAGCAAAAGAGGTGGGTGTAACACCGCAACAGTTTGTTGATGATGTAGCTACGCAAATTAAAGATATTTGGGATATAATGAACACTAGTTATGATAGATTTGTTAGAACAACGGATCCTCATCATGAAAAGGTAGTTCAACATATATTTAAATATATGTATGATAAAGGTGACATTTATAAAGGACAGTATGAAGGACTTTATTGTGTACCTTGTGAATCATTTTGGACAGAAAGTCAATTAGTTGATGGTAAATGTCCTGATTGTGGTAGAGAAGTTCAATCACGTAAAGAAGAAGCTTATTTCTTTAAATTATCTAAATATCAAAAACAATTAGAGGAATACATTGAAACACATCCTGAGTTTATTCAACCAGTAGCTCGTAAAAATGAAATGATAAATAATTTTATTAAACCTGGTTTACAGGATTTGTGTGTTTCAAGAACAAGTTTTAAATGGGGCATTACTGTTGATTTTGATCCAAAACACGTTGTATATGTATGGTTAGATGCTTTGACTAATTATATTACTAATATTGGTTTTGATGTAGATAATACAACTGATGAATTTAAATATAGATGGCCAGCTGACTTACATTTAGTTGGCAAAGATATTATTAGATTTCATACTCTTTATTGGCCATGTTTCTTAATGAGTTTGGATTTACCTTTACCTAAGCAAGTATTTGGACATCCTTGGTTAATAATGAATGATGGTAAAATGAGTAAATCGAAGGGGAATATTATTTATGCTGATGATTTAGTTAATGAATTTGGTGTTGATGCTGTTCGTTATTATTTTTTACATGAAATACCATTTGCAGCTGATGGAATTTTTACTAGAGAATTATTAATAGATAAAGTAAATAGTGATTTAGTTAATATTTTAGGTAATTTAGTTAATCGTACTGTTAGTATGAACTACAAATATTTTGATGGAATTATTCAGAATTATAATGTTAAAGAGGATATTGATGATGATTTAATAAATAGTGTGATAGCATTAAATAATAAAGTTTCGGCTAAAATGGATGAATTAAAAGTGGGTGAGGCTTTACAAGAAATATTTGATGTACTTAGAAAATGTAATAAATACATAGACGATACGATGCCTTGGACATTGGCCAAAGATGAATCTAAGAAAGAAAGATTAGGAACAGTATTATATAATTTGCTTGAAAGTATAAGAATTTGTGCGGTATTGTTAAATCCTTTTTTAACACAAACTTCTGATAAAATATTTGAACAATTAAATACAGAAATTAAGTCTTGGGAAAGTACCTTAACTTTTGGAAATTTAGAAGTTGGAAAAGTATTAGCACAACCAGTCCATTTATTTGATCGAATTGAAGTAGAAAGATGATTTAGTCATCTTTTTTTTAGGTTATTTTATCTTGTATATAATGAATTTAAGCAAGAGAAAGCTGTTTATATAAATATATTGTTTTGATATAATTTTATTAGGTGATTTAAGATGTTTGTGGATACGCATTGTCATTTATATGAAGAATACTATAGTGATATGGATGAACTAGAAAAGAGAATAAAAAATAATAAAGTTATTAAAGTAATAAATAATGGTTGTGATAGTAAGTCTAATATGGAAATATTGGAATTAATTGCTAAGTATGATTATATGTATGGTGCTTTAGGTATACATCCTGAAAGTGCTGATACGTATACTTTAACTGATTTGGAATTTATTGAAAAACATATAAATGATAATAAAGTGGTTGCGATTGGGGAAATTGGCTTAGACTATCATTATGGGAAGGAAAATAGAGATAAACAAATAGAGTTATTTGAATATCAGTTGGCAATGGCTGAAAGAGTTAATAAACCGGTTATTATCCACAGTCGTGATGCTACTTTAGATACCATTGAAATATTAAAAAGACATCATGTGAAAGGGGTAATTCATAGTTTTAGTGGTAGTTATGAAACGGCATGTATTTATGTGAATATGGGTTTTTTATTGGGAATTAATGGTGTCATTACTTTTAAAAACTGTAATTTGAAAGATGTAGTAGCTAAAATAGATTTAAAAAATATAGTATTAGAGACAGATTCACCATATTTAACACCTGTTCCATATCGTGGTAAAACTAATAGCCCTGAGCATATAATAGATATTGCTAATTTTATAGCCAAAATAAAAGATATTTCTGTGGAAGATTTAGCAGAGGAAACTAATGGTAATGTGTTGAGGTGTTTTGACATTTAGTAGTATAAGTGCTAAGATAAATTCTATCTTTTCGAGGTGAAATTTATGTATAAAAATTCCTGGATAAAGATGGGGTTTAAGTTTATTAAACTAGTAATGTTAATTTTTTTGATAAGTTTAATAACAACTAATGTTAGTAATAAGAAAATAATTAAGTTTGAAAATTTTTCTTTTAATAAATCTTTAGATTTAACGGCATCGGCAGAAAAAGAAGAGGAAGAAAAACCACTTCCAGTGGTTACAAATTATTCTAGTAAGTCTTCATATACTGGGGATTTAACTGGTTATGCAGCTGATTGTCCTTTATGTAATGGGACATTAGCTTGTCAAAGAACTTATAATGTATTTAAAAATAATGTTGTAACTTTTACTGATGCTGATTATGGAGAAGTTAGAATAGTAGCATCTTCTAAGAATTTACCGTGTGGGTCAATTATTAGATTTAACTCAAATCGTATATCAGAAGATACTACATATGCTATTGTATTAGACAGGGGAGTCTTAGGATATAATATAGATTTACTAGTACCATCTGAAAGTTATGCGATGAATAAGATTGGGCGAAGTAAAATTACTTATGATGTTTTAAGATTTGGTTGGTAGTGAAAGAAGGAATTAAATGAGTGAGTTTAAACATAAACATAGTTTAGGACAAAACTTTTTAAAAGATAGAAAAGTTTTAATAAAGATTATTGATAGTGTTGATGTTGCAGAAAATGATTTAATTATTGAAATAGGTCCGGGACAAGGGGCATTAACGAAGTATTTAAAGTTATTTCATGCTCATTTACGATGTTATGAAATAGATGAAAGAGTTCGTAAGTATTTAGATGGTTTTGTCGATGCGAAAACTGAAATTGTTTATAAGGATTTTTTATCGGTGAATTTAGATGAAGAATTAAAAAACTTAACTTATAATAATTTGTATATTATTGCTAATCTGCCATATTATATTACAACACCTATTTTAGAAAAAATAATTAATTCAAAAGTTGATGTATTGGCGATGGTACTAATGGTGCAAAATGAAGTAGCTCTTAGGTTAGCTGCAAAACCAGGTTGTAAGGACTATGGAGCTTTAACTGTATATTTAAGTTATTTTTATGATGTAGATAGATTATTTGTGGTAAATAAAACGTCTTTTGATCCTGTACCTAAAGTGGACAGTGCAGTAATAAAATTGACGAAAAAAAAGGATATTAAGTTAGCTAACAATGAAGAATATTTCTTTAATTTAGTGAGAAATGCTTTTGCTATGAAAAGAAAGAATCTTCGTAATAATCTAAAAAATTATAATCTTGATAAGATTGAAGAAGTTTTAAAAAAATATAATTTGTCTTTGCAAGATCGAGCTGAAAGTGTTTCATTAGAATGTTTTATTGATTTAGCTAATACTTTAAGTAAGTAATAAATACTTACTTTTTTCATATTATTAAATAGGTGATGATATGGAATTTAAAATAGGGGATTATGTAACAAGAAATAGTTATAATAATGACGTTATATTTATAATTACGGACATTAAAGATGATGAAGCGATTTTAAAAGGTTATAATGTTCGATTAGTCGCCAATAGCCCTTTAGATGATTTAAGATTATGTGATGAAGGTATGCGCAAGGATGACTTCTTAGATGAATTAGTTAATGAAAGTGTTTTAGACAGATCTCTAGATGAAGATTTTTTTTATTTGCCACCTAAACTTTTGCAGTTAGATGGTGATCCTGACTATTTAGAAAAATGCTTATTATTTTATAAAAATAACCGAGTTATGGCTTTTGGTAAAGTAGTTAAAGAAATAGATTTAGAAAAGAATGTTGTAAAATACTTGGAAGAATATAAACCTGATATATTAATTATTACGGGGCATGATGCATATTTAAAAAATGCCAAAGATGACAAGAGTGATTTAAAAAATTATAAAAATTCGATTAATTTTGTTAAAGCCGTTTTAGCAGCTCGAAAGTATGAAAAAAGCCATGATAAATTATTAATTATTGCGGGAGCATGCCAAAGTAATTATGAGGAATTAATTAAAGCTGGAGCTGATTTTGCTAGTAGTCCTAAAAGAGTTAATATTCATGCTTTAGATCCAGCTATTATTGCAACTACGATTTCATTAACGGAAAAAAATAAACCAGTTGACGTGATTAAATTATTGGAAAAAACTAAGTATGGCAAGGATGGAATGGGTGGTTTAATGGTAAATGGTTTTATGTATGTGGGGTATCCAAGATGAAAACTATTTATCAAGCAAAGGAACTTATAAGAGAAAATTATGGAAAAAGAGTTTTAATTAAGGTGATTGGAATAAGGAATAAAAGTGAGTTATTTGAAGGTATTGTTAGTGAATGTTATGACAATGTTTTTATCTTAAATACAAAAGTTGGTAAAAAAAGTTTTTCTTATTCGGATGTTTTAGTAGGAAATATTGTCTTAAAGGTAAAATAATTA
>CANRLI010000030.1 GCA_947631475.1 uncultured Bacilli bacterium
ACTTCATAAACAATAGTATGGTTAGCATCTTTAGGTATTAAAGCTACTGTATCCTTATTAATTTCATAAGAATCCATAAAACAAAACCTCCCTCTTTCCAAAATTTACCAACCTTATACTACTGACAAATGTCGAAAAAATTCTAATTTTGTCGACAAAATTCGACTTTTAATTTTTTATGCAAAAAAAAACACTTTTTTTCGAAAAAAGTGATAAAAAATTTTATTATTTAAAAGGTTTTTATAGGTAAAATTAATTGAATTAAAGATTCATCATTTATAGATTTTATAACTATTGGTTTAACTTCCCCATTTAACAATATTAGTATATCTTCATCTTTCATAGTTTTTAATGCATCTAACATATATTTTGCACTAAAGGAAATATCTATATTAGAGTCAGCTCCTGTTTCAACATTTAATTTTTCTTCTAATTTACCTATTTCTGAAGCATACGAATTAATAATCATTTGTTTTCCTTTAATTCTCATTTTAACAATATTTTTCTCTTTACCTTTACTTTGAGTAATTAAAGCTGCTCTATCTATCGCACTATAATAATCATTTAATTTAGTATTAACAATTATTGAAAATTCATTAGGTATTAAATTTGAAGTATTAGGATATGTTCCAGATAATAAATTACTTTGAAAAATAATATTTTTATATTTAAATAGAATTTTATTAGTAAACACATGCATCTCTACATCTTCATCTTCAATAATTATTTTATCTAATTCCATAATATTTTTTCCCGGTATAACAATATTAATATCTTCATTACTAGGAACATCTAGTTTAATATTTTTTTTCGCAAGTCGATAAGAATCAGTAGCAATACATTCTAAGACATCACCTACAATTTTAAAATTTAAACCTGTAAGTAAAGGTCTAATTTCTTGAGTAGAAATTGCAAAAGCTGTTTGACTAATTATTGATTTAAATATATTACCTTTAATAATTATAGGATCACTACGTTCTTCTAGTTTTAAACTAGGATATTCATTAGAATCTAAACAATTTAAATCATATTGGCTATTATCAGAATAAATTTTAATTTTTAAACCATCCATTAATTCAAAATTAATTAAATCAGATGGCAATTTTCTAATAATATCTAGAATAAATTCACTTTGAATTATTATTGAACCTTCGGCTTCTATTTTTTCAATTTCTTTTCTTTCAATATATGCTCTAATTGTTAATTCACTGTCACTAGCAGTTAAATATAAACCATCCTCATTTAATTCAAATTTAATGCCATTTAATATTGGTATTATATTTTTAGTAGATATAGCTTTAACTACATTAGATAAATTTTCTAATAAAATATTTTTTTTAATCGTAAATTTCATTTTTATTCCTTCTTTCTTATTATAATTTATAAATTTATTATTATTATGAAGTGGATATTGTTATTAATTTGTATAATATGCTTTATTCTTAGGCAAATAACACAATTTATAGATGTTGATAACTTTATATTTACTAACAATCAATTCACAATTTTATAATTTTCCTTTTATTTCATTAATTATTTCTTTTAATTGGCCATTAGTTTTTAAATCTTTTTCAATCGTATTTACTGCATGAATAACTGTCGAATGATCTCTTCCTCCAAATTCTAATCCTATTCTTGGAAATGATTGATCTGTTAACATCCTACAAAGATACATTGCAACCATTCGTGGATAAACGATATTTGCACTTCTCTTTTTACCTTTTAAGACCTCTACAGTTAAACCATAATGATCTGCAACAGCTTTTTGAATACTGGCAATATCATTTGAAATATATGGATTTTTGGTTATATAGTCTTTTAAAGCCTCATTTGTAAATTCTAAATCAATTTTATTTGGTACTAACATGGCTGTATAAGCTACCAATCTGTTGATAGCTCCTTCAATACTTCTTACATCTGTATCGCAATTGTTTGCAATAAATTCAACCGCTTCGTCGGTCATTTTATCGACTAAACTAGGAAATCTACTAGTTTTATCTTTTATAATTCTACATCTTAAGTCAAAATCAGGTGGATAAATATCAACAGGTAACCCCATTGAAAAACGGCTTCTCAATCTATCTTCTAATAATTTCAAATCATCCGGAGATCTATCAGAACTGATTATTATCTGTTTATTTTTACTATGTAAATCGTTAAATGTATGGAAAAATTCGTCTTGTGTTTTTTTTGCATCAACCAAATACTGAATATCGTCAATAATTAGGACATCAACATTTCTATATTTATTTTTAAAGTTATTAGCATATTCCATCGAATTATCTCCAGCATTAACAATACCAGTATAGTCTTTTCTAAAATCATCACTAGTAGTATATAAAACTCTTAGATTTTTATTATGTTCTGTAATATAATTACCAATTGCATGCATTAAATGAGTTTTTCCAAGTCCACTTTTTCCGTAGATAAATAATGGATTCCATTGCGCTCCGGGATTTTGAGCAACCGTAAATGCCGATAGTTTTGCAAATTTATTAGTATCTCCAACTACAAAATTATCAAAGGTCAAATCTGGTTTTAAATTACTATCAAAAATATAAGTTCCATTTTGATCATTTGAAAAGTCATCAATTTCTAAAGGCGTGTTATTTGTTTCAACTACTTGCAGTGAGTCAATCTCCTCTTTAAGTAAACATTCTAAATCACGCTTTTTTCCAGTAATTTCAGTAAAAGTATCAACTATTAGGTTATAATAATTATTTAAAAAGGAATTTTTGTGCAAAACCATAGGAACTTGTAAGATGATTTTATCATCGGTTAATTTATATAACTTTGTATCATTAAACCACATACTAAATGATACTGGGTGAAATTCTTTCTTAATTAACTTAAGAAACTGTTCCCAGATTTCATCTAAGTTCAAAACCATCACCCCACTTTGCAACATTTGTACAATTATTTTAACTCAACTTGTTGAAAATTAAAAGAAATAATTACTTAAGAATATATTATAAACAACCTATCAACAAAAATAATCACAATTCTAAGCCCTAAATATAGCACATTTTATAAATTATCCACATTATCCACAAATTTTTATTTAACCTGTTAAAAGAGTTATTAACATATCCACAGAAAACTGTTAATAATGTCGAATTAAGTAAAATCGATATGTTATTCGGGATATTTCTTGACTTTTTTTAAAACTTAATATTATAATAATAGAGCTTATTTAGATGTGGAGGTGGACCAGATGAAAAGAACTTATCAACCAAATAATAGAAAAAGAGCAAAAAAACATGGATTCTTTGCTAGAAAAGAAAGCAATATTTTAAATACGAGAAGACAAAAAGGACGTAAGAAAATTGTTGTTAAGTAAGCCACTTGAATCAGTGGTTTTTTATGTATTAAAGGATGAATAAATATGAAAAGGGAAGAAACAATCAAGAAAAAAGATATTTTCAATAATATAATTACTACTGGGCATTTTATTAAAAACAATTATTTTATAATATATAGTTCTAAAAATGAAGAAAATAAAATAAATTATGGTATTGCCATTAGTAATAAAGTTGGAAAAGCTTACCTTAGAAATCGTTTAAAAAGACAGGTAAGAGCTATTATTGATAATAATCGAAAGTTATTCCAAAATAACTACAATTATATTATAATGATAAGAAAGAGCTGTTCTTCCGCTAAATATGTTGATTTAGAAAAAGCTCTAAAAGATTTATTAACTAGATAAGGTGATACAGTGAAGAAAAAAACAAAAATATTTATAATAGCATTGTTATTATTGCTACTTACTGGTTGTACTCAAAATTTAAAGGATGGTAAAGATGTTGTTACGAATGAAAAAACTGGTCAAACTTTAACATCTAATATATTATGTAAACCAACAGATGATGATTTATTAAAAAAATATCAAGAATATGATGATGCTTTAAAAGTAAGATTAGAAGATTTACCAACTTGCCAAGCGTTTACTCCTAATAAATTAAAATATCAAAGTCTATGGGAAACTATTTTTATCAAACCTTTAGCATTTGTTATATTAAAATTTGGTTATTTAGTAAACAATATGGGTATTTCGGTAATGGTTATAGGTTTATTAATAAGATTAATAATGATGCCAATACAAGTAAAAACAGTTAAACAATCTGAAAATATGAAAAAAATCCAACCAGAAATGGCCCGTATTGAAAGAAAATATAAAAATAAAACAGATAATGAATCTCTTATGGCAAAAAGTCAAGAAACAATGTTATTATATAAAAAATATAAAATAAACCCTGTTAGCGGGTGTTTAATGGCATTTATTCAGCTCCCATTATTCTTTGCTTTTCTTGAAGCTATTAATAGAGTTCCTGCTATTTTCGAAGGTGAATTCTTAACCATGAATTTAGGAATGACCCCAGTAACAGGATTTATGCAACATAATTATTTATATATTGTTTTAATCATTTTAATTATTTTGACAACCTATCTTTCATTTAAAATATCTATGTCAAGTCAAGATAAAAATTCAGAAATGGCTCAACAAATGAATTTTATGTTTATATTTATGATATTTATGGTTTCAATAGCATCGCTTAGTTTACCTACAGCTATCGCCTTATATTGGATTGTAACAAATGGCTTTGCTGTTATACAGAATTTTGTAATTAAGAAAATAATGGAAAAGAGGATTTAATATGAAGTTTGAAGTATTTGAAGGAAAAACATTCGAAGAAGCCAAAGAAGAAGGACTTAATGCATTAAATGTTAATGAAAATGAGGTCTTTATAAAAAAAGAAGAGAAAAAGGGAAAATTATTTAAAGGAACTACTTATATCTGTAAAATTGTCAAAATTACCGATGTTGCTAATTTTTTAAAAGATAAATTGGCTGAATTATTAAATAATATGGGAATTGAATGCCAATTTGAAACAAATATAAGAGAAGAACAAATTAACATAAAAATGTACTCAGATAAAAATAATATTTTGATAGGTAAAAATGGTCAAACCTTAATGGCAATTCAAACTATCTTAAGACAAATAGTTCATAACGAAATAGAAGTATATCCCTATATATTGTTAGACGTTGAAAATTATAAAGAAAAGAAAATGTCTAATTTAGAAAGAAATGCTAAGCGTATAGCTCGTGAAGTATTAAAAACAAAAGTCGATGTTACCTTAGATAATATGAATTCATATGAAAGACGAATTATACATAATGCTTTATCAAAATATAAAAATTTGTCAACTGCTAGTGAAGGTGAAGAACCAAATCGTCATATAGTAATAAGATATGTCGAAACTGCTAACGACGAGGAAGAGTAAACCAACTCTTCTTTTTTATTTCCCGGGAAATAATTTTGATATAATATTTATATAATAAAAAAATATGCCAACGGCTCAAAATGTGCTATAATACCACGCGAAAGAGGTGATGCGATATGAATGACACAATATGTGCTATTTCTACAAGTCAAGGAGTAGGAGCAATTGCTATAATTAGAGTTAGCGGAGATGACTCAGTTGAAATTGTTAATAAATTATTTCGTGGTCAAGATTTAACCAAAGTGGCTTCTCATACTATTAATTATGGTAAAATAATTGATCCAGATGATAACAAAATTATCGATGAAGTATTAGTTTCTGTTATGCTAGCTCCTAAAACATTTACTAGAGAAAACATTGTTGAAATAAATACTCATGGAGGTATCGCCTCAACCAATAAAGTTTTAGAACTATTATTAACTAATGGTTGCCGTTTAGCTGAACCAGGGGAATTTACTAAAAGAGCATTTTTAAATGGTCGTATTGACTTATTAGAAGCTGAAGGTGTTATGGACTTAATAAATGCTAAAACATCAGTTCAACGTGAATTAGCAACTAACCAAGTAACTGGTCGAGTATCAGACTTAATTAATAACTTACGAAGTGACTTAGTTCAAATAATTTCCAACATTAATGTTAACATTGATTACCCTGAATATGATGATGTAGAAATAATTACAAACGACTTATTAATTCCTAAAATTACTAATCTAAAAAATAGGATAGTAAAAATATTAGAAGAAAGTAAAAATGGGCAAATAATTAAAGAAGGAATAAAAACGAGTATAGTAGGGCGTCCTAATGTCGGCAAAAGTAGTCTTTTAAATGCTTTATTAGAAGAAGATAAAGCTATAGTAACGGATATTGCTGGGACAACCCGTGATATAGTTGAAGGCCAAATTAGTATTAATGGAATAATTTTAAATATTATTGATACAGCTGGCATTAGAAAAACCACTGATAAAGTCGAATCTATCGGCGTAGAAAAGAGCTTAAAAACAATCGATGCCGCCGATTTAATCTTTTTAATATTAAATAATAACGAACCACTAACCGCGGATATTATTGAATTAATCGATTTAATTAAAAAAAAGCAAAAAGAATATATAATTATTATTAATAAATGTGACTTAGAAAATAAACTAGATTTTTCGAAATTACCTGTTGATATGTCCAAAATTATCAACATGAGTATTAAAAATAACGAAGGAATAGATAATTTAAAAGCTAAAATAATTGAAATATTCAACTTAAATAAACTTGAAACACAAGATCCAACATATTTAAGTAACAGTCGAAGTATTAGCATATTACAAAAATGCTTAAAATCAATTGAAGAAATAGAGAAAGGTTTAAAAGAAAATCAACCAATCGACATGATTGAACTTGATATCAAAAATATTTGGGAACAATTAGGCATGATAAACGGAACTACTTACGAAGAAGAATTACTAGATGAAATGTTTAGTAGATTCTGTTTAGGCAAGTAAAATTATTTCCCGGGAAATAAAATGAGGTGACATTAATGTATGAAATAATAGTCGTTGGTGGCGGTCATGCCGGATGTGAAGCAGCCTATGCCTGTGCCACTAAAAAACATAAAACATTATTAATTACTAGTAATTTAAAAAATATTGCCGATATGCCTTGCAATCCCCATATTGGTGGAAGCGCTAAAGGCATTGTTGTAAGAGAAATAGATGCTTTAGGCGGTATTATGGGTAAAATAGCTGATAAAACACACCTTCAAATAAAAATGCTTAATAGTGCCAAAGGACCAGCCGTTCAATCATTACGAGCTCAAGGAGATAAAATAGCATATCCTGAAGAAATGCTTAAAACATTAAAAGAACTAAAATATTTAGATATCCAGGAAGGCATGGTTGAAGATTTAATTGTGGAAAATAACACAATAAAAGGTATTATCTTAGAAGATGGTCAAAAAATTATTTCCCAAGCGGTAATTTTGACTACAGGTACCTATCTTAAATCGGATATTTTAGTAGGCAATACTCGAACTCGCCAAGGCCCACATGGTGAAAAGCCTTCCAACTATTTAAGTGATAAATTAAAAGAATATGGTTTTAAAATTATAAGATTAAAAACGGGAACACCTCAAAGAATTGATCGTAAAACTATTGATTTTACTAAAACCAAAATGGAACCAGGTGACGATACATATCATACCTTTAGTTTTGATTTATCCCCATCATATAAAATTGAAGACCAAGAACCATGCTATTTAACTTATACAACTCCAACAACTCACCAAATAATTCGCGATAATTTAAACAAATCAAGCATGTATGGCGCCTTAGATGATATAAAAGGTATTGGTCCTCGTTATTGTCCTTCTATAGAGGATAAAGTAGTAAGATTTGCCGATAAAGAAAGACATCAGCTATTTTTAGAACCAGAAAGTAGATTCTATGATGATATATATTTACAAGGCTTTTCAACTTCAATGCCTCCAGACATTCAAGAGCAAATGGTTCACAGCTTGCCAGGTTTAGAAAATGCCAAAATTCTAAAATATGGGTACGCAATCGAATATGATGCTCTTTATCCAACCCAATTAAACGCCTCTTTAGAAACAAAAATAATTTCTAATTTATATACAGCAGGACAGATAAATGGAACTAGCGGCTATGAAGAAGCTGCTTGTCAAGGCTTAATGGCCGGAATCAATGCATCTTTAAAAATAGAAGGCCGCGATCCTTTAATATTAAAAAGAACAGATGCTTATATTGGTGTTTTAATTGATGATTTAATAACCAAAGGAATTAAAGATCCTTATCGTTTATTAACTTCCCGTGCTGAATTTAGATTACTTCTTCGTAGTGATAACGCCGATTTACGTTTAAGAAAATATGGCTATGAAGTAGGTCTTATTAATGATGAACAAATAAATAGATTACATCAAAAAGAACAAGCCATCGCTTCCTTACAAGAATATATGAAAAATACTAAAATCAAAATTACAGAAGATATTAAAAAACAATTTACAAATAATAATATTCAAATTCCCCCAAACGGAATCACTCTTCATCAATTAATCAAAAGACCAGAAATATCTATGAAATTTTTAAATAAGATAGTTAATATACCTTATCCAGAAGATATTCAAGAACAAATCGAAATAAATTTGAAATATGAAGGATACATAGCTAAATCATATAAAGAAGCCGAAAAACTACTTAAATTAGAAAAAAAACAAATACCTGAAAATATTGATTACGATAAAATAAAAAATATCGCCTCTGAAGCTCGTCAAAAATTAAAAGAAGTAAGACCAACAACTATAGCTCAAGCAATAAGAATTAGTGGTGTTAATCCAGCTGATATTTCAATACTTTCAGTATATTTAAAAAAGGAATATAACCAAAATGAATAAAGAAAATTTTATTAATGAACTAAAAAAATTAAATATTTCTATTACCGAAGAACAAATAAGAATGCTCGACATATATGCAGATTTTCTAATAGAATATAATAAACACACTAACTTAACATCTCTTACTGAATTAAATGAAATCTATTTAAAACATTTTTATGATTCATTAACTATCGTTAAAGCCATCGATTTTACAAAAGTTAATACTTTGCTTGATGTTGGAACTGGTGCGGGTTTTCCTGGTATGGTTTTAAAAATATTATTTCCTAATATAGAAGTGACACTTTTAGATTCTAATAATAAAAAAATAATCTTTTTACAAGAATTATCTTCGAAATTGCAATTATCAAATATCAATTTTTATCATGGTCGTGCTGAAGAACATTGTCTTAAATATCGTGAACATTATGATATTGTTACAGCCCGAGCTGTTAGTAATTTAATAGTATTATCAGAATTATGTCTTCCTTTAACTAAAATAGGGGGATATTTTATTCCTTTAAAAGGTGCCAATACTAGTGAAATACAAGAAGCTACTAACGCTATCAAAAAACTAGGTGGGACAATAGAGGAGATTATTAAATTTTCTTTACCTTATGAAAATAGTCAAAGAAATATTATTAAAATAAAAAAAATAGCAAATACATTGTCAATCTATCCTCGACGATATGACAAAATAATAAAGTACCCATTGAAATAAAACTTGAAATAAGTTATTATTAATAATAGGATAAACTGCAAAAGGGGCTGATTTAATGAATTTAGAATCACAAGTTCTTCAAGTACATGTTGAAGACATAATACCAAATAGGTTTCAACCTAGATTATCATTTGATGAACAAGGTTTAAAAGAATTATCAGATTCAATCAAAGAACATGGTATAATTCAACCCTTAGTTTTAAGAAAATTAGGCGACAAGTATGAAATAATAGCCGGTGAAAGAAGATATAAAGCAGCCCAAATAGCAGGACTTCAAACAGTCCCTGCAGTAATTGCTAATATCGATGATAACAAATCTGCTGAAGTAGCCTTAGTTGAAAATGTTCAAAGAAGAGATTTAACGGCTATAGAAGAAGCGCGTTCATATAAAAGTCTTTTAGATAAAGGTTATTTAACACAAGATCAACTTGCTAAAAGAATGGGTTTATCTCAACCAGCTATTGCCAATAAACTTCGTTTATTAAACTTAGATGAAGAAGTTCAACAAGCTCTTTTAGATGAAAAAATATCAGAAAGACATGCTCGAACTTTATTAACTATAGAAGATAAAAACGCTCAAAGAGAATGGCTTCATCGCATTATTAATGAAAGATTAACAGTTAGACAGTTAGATTTAGAATTAAAAAAAGTAAGAGAAGCTAATCAGTTTGTAAGTGCCGACGACGAAGATGAAGGTACAGGAGAAGTTCCTTTAGTATCAGCAGCTCCAAGTATTGAAGAAATTAAAGCTAATGCTGTCGACTTGGGTAGTACAACTAACAAGCCATTATCTCAACCAGTCCCTGAAACAGAAGTTCTTGAAACTTTAGATCCGCTTCCATCGCCTGTAACGACAAATGATGCAAATTTTTCTAAAGCTACAACTATTCCTGAATTTAATATAGCTACACCTAACTCAGCTAGTACATTAATTCCTCAAGGAAACATAATAGAACCAGTAGATCAAAATAAATTTTTTAATCTTAATAATGGCATTTCAACTACGCCAACCCCTCCATCATTTGTTCCTTTAACGAATAGCCCATCCGAAATTACTTCAGCAAACTTGAAAACTACACCAATAGATAATTCGCAAAATTTTGAAATATTTGATGCTCCAACTACGCCAATAGAAAAGACACAAGCCCAAGCTATTCCTGAATCTTCAACGACCCAGCCATCTCTTACTCAGCCAAATAACATCCCAATATCTCCATTAACGGGAGCTATTAACAATAATTATGAAGGTAGTTTTAACAATAAGTTCTTTACTCCAGTAGTTGATAACACACCTGAATTAAGTACTACTTCTGAATTAGAGAAAATAGTTGATCCAATGGCTAGAGTAGATCAAAACCTTACAAATACTTCAACACCAACCACTAACACTAAAATGGAATTAAAAGATGCCATCGCCAAAATAAGAAATTGTATAGAAGATCTTGGTAATGAAGGCTTCTTTATTAATGTTGAAGAAATAGACTTTGATACGAATTATCAAATTACTATGCAAATACATAAAGACAACCATTAGGTTGCCTTTTTTTAATAACTCATTAATTCATTATATACTGTCTCTGTATCAACATTTCTAGTTTCACTGCCATTAACATAATAAAAAATGGTCGTTTTTTTAGGATCATTAGTAGCTTGTCCTGTAATAGCATCTAAAGCTACCCCAACAACATTGCTTGGCATTTCATACCAATTTTTATCAACATTTAAATTTTCAACAGTATTCGCCCATATATTTTTTGGATACTTATTATCATTTACTTTTAATTCTGAATTATCATCATATCCGTTCCATACCATCATTAATACATTAGGATTATATCCTACAATCCAACAATCTGTTCCTGAAGAACCTGTTTTAACAGCGTATTTACTTGATAATTTACTCGCTATACTTAATACAGTAGGGGTATTGTAATCAACAAATGCTGAATTATAAGTTGAAGTTAGCATTTCATTCAAAATATATGTATATGACTCATTTAATACCAAGTCTTTTTTGACTTTTTTCTCATATAAAATATTTCCTTCCATATCCTCAATTTTTTCAATAAATGTTAAGTCTTTTTTATACCCACTGCTTGCCAAAGTAGTATATGCTCTTGCAAAATCAAACATACTTAATTCACAAGTTCCTAACGCTAAAGAAGGAATAGCTTGTAAATCACTTTGAATGCCCATTCTTTTAGCCGTATTAACTAAAACATCTTCTCCTAAAAACAAATGTGTTTTTACGGCGTAAATATTATCAGAATATGCGATTGCTGCTGCCATTGTTATATTTTTATTTCCATATTTATCATTGTAATTAGCTGGTGAATAATTTTGATTAGAAGAAAACATAAAAGTTGTTGGTTCACTTAAAAATGTTGAAGAAGATACCATCCCATTTTCTAATGCTGCATAATATAAAAGCGGTTTAATAGAAGAACCAACTTGTCTTTTACTACTTATCGCTCTATTATATTGACTTTTCGCATAATCTAACCCTCCAGTTAGTGCCATGACTCCACCAGTCTGCGGATTAACAATAATGCTCGCTACTTGCATATTTTCAGTATCTGCCATTTGTTCCAAAATATTTTTTTCCATTAATGTTTGAGCTTCTAAATTAAGAGATGTATATATTTTTAATCCTCCTGATTCAATCAGTGAATCTGGGATTTCCTTAATGTTTTCTAATTCATTATATACTGCATCTTGATAATACATTAACATATTTAAATTATTTTCATCTTTTTTTCCATAAATTTCAATTTGATTTTGAAATAAATTATTATACTTTTCTTCATCTAAAGCCCCATTATTAAGCATCATTTTAGCTATTATTTTAGCTCTTTGTAGACATGTATCATAATCAGTAACAGGATTATACTTATTAGGAGCTTTAGGTATACCAGCTAACATAAGAGCTTCTTCTAATGTCAAATCATTGGCATTTTTATTAAAATAAAAATGACTCGCATTTTCTATTCCATAATTGCCTTGACCAAAATTAATAGTATTTAAATAGCCTTCCAAAATAGAATCCTTATCATACTGTACTTCCAATCTTAATGTTAAAAAAGCTTCCTCAATTTTTCTTTGCCAAGTTTGACCAAAATCTAAATACATATTCTTTATATATTGTTGACTAATCGTAGAAGCTCCTTCAACAATTTCGCCATTCTTAATATTAGTATATAAGGCCTTAATAATTCTTGGTACATCAAAACCATGATGCTGATAAAACTTCTTATCTTCAGCATTTAATACGGCATTAATAAAATTAGGTGATATTTCATCTAATGAAACCCACTCATTATTACCAGAACCTTGATATATCAATTCTTCTTTATCATCATAAATATAAAACTGATTAGCATTTTTTATATCCAATTTAGGTGAAAAATAAGCATAAGCATATAATCCTCCAATTCCCATAATTCCTAATATTAAAAACAAACATCCTAATTTAAATATTCTTTTAATAAATTTCATAAAAAC
>CANRLI010000031.1 GCA_947631475.1 uncultured Bacilli bacterium
TTATAGTTATAATATTAAATCTTACTAGCTTTAACTATTATCTTTTAAGATGGCTAGCTCTTTGTTGCGCTTATTGATTAAATAAAATAAACCACCCGCGATAAGTACTCCTGTTACTTCAATAGTCAAAAACGGAGGAAAGTTTTGGATAAAAGGATATAATTCGATAATGTTAGCGGGAATCTCACTTGAGTATATGTAATTCATATTAAAAGCATGATTAAATGGTATCATGATAAGGATTAAAAGATTAGTAAAGACAAAAGCTTTAATAATATCTTTTTTATCAATATGATAATTAAAAGCATAATAAGAAAAAAAGCTAGCACAAATAAAGATATGGTGAGAAATAATATATTTCCAAAAGTTAAAATCATCAAATGTTGAAGGCATTGAAGGCCATAAAATAGCAGGAATAGGACCAATAAATGATAAAAATAAAGTTATTTTTAGGAGCCACTCTTTTTCAAAAAGGATAGCAAACATAAACATGTAACCAGCAATGAAACATAATTGAAAAGGCAAATGTATTTTATAATCAAAGTAGCCAAAAAGATGTGGAGCAATATTGTATATAATCATGTTAATTAACATAAGTATGGCAATACCCTTTAATATTATTTTCTTTTTGGCCATTGACATGGCTGATATTTTGTTTCGATTTATATAAATAGTTATCATTATAATAAGGACAATGATTATACATAGACAATGAATAAAACCAAATTCTTTAAAAGGGACAAAAGGATAATCATTTCTAAAAAATTCTCTAATATATTTCATAATTATTTTGTTACATTAAATCTAAAATAGCATATATCGCCATCTTGCATTATGTAATCTTTTCCTTCTAATCTTAATTTACCAGCTTCTTGAACAGCTTTTTCTGAACCTAGACTTTCTAAATCATTATATGACATTACTTCAGCTTTTATAAATCCTTTTTGAAAATCAGTATGAATAATACCAGCACATTCTGGAGCTTTCATGCCAGTTTTAAAAGTCCAAGCACGACATTCGTCTGCACCAGCAGTAAAAAACGTTTTTAGACCTAATAAATCATAGGTAGCATTAATTAACATATCTAGACCAGAAGAATTTAATCCTAAATCTTCCATAAAAGCTTTTCTATCCGTATCATCATATTCTGATAATTCACTTTCAAGTTTAGCACACATTATTATTACTTTAGATTTTTCTTTATTAGCATATTCATTTACTAAATCAGTAAATTTATTATGACCAGCGATTGCATCTTCTTCATTAACATTAGCAGCATAAATAATTTTTTTAAGAGTAATGAAATTAAAACTAGCTATGGCGCTTAATTCATCAGTTGTAAAGGAAATATTTCTTAAAGCAATTCCACTTTCTAAAGCTTCTTTAGATTTTCTTAAAGCACTAAGTTCTAATAAAGCTTGTTTATCTTTCGTTGTTTCAGCCTTTTTTTCTATTTTATTAATACGGCTTTCTACGATTTCTAAATCAGCTAAAATCAACTCTGTGTTTATTATTTCAATGTCTCTAATTGGATCAATTTCACCTTCAACATGAGTTATTTCACCATCTATAAAACATCTGACAACTTCGACTATAGCATCAACTTCTCTTATATGTGATAAAAATTTATTACCTAAGCCTTCACCATTTGATGCTCCCTTTACTAAACCAGCTATATCTGTAAATTCAAAAGTGGTAGGAACCAATTTTTTTGGTTGATACATTTCATTTAATTTATCTAGTCTTTGATCTGGAACGGTAACTACTCCAACATTAGGTTCGATAGTTGCAAATGGGTAATTGGCTGCTAAAATATTTTTTTTAGTTATGGCATTAAATAAAGTCGATTTACCTACATTAGGCAAACCAACTATACCTGCTTTTAATGACATAGTTATACACCTCAATCCGTTATTATTATATAAAAAAACGATTGATTGTTCAATCGTTTATGTACTTATAAAGCCATTTATTCCTATAGGAATACCAATTAAGTACCAACCAATTAATAAAGCAAGTAATACTAGACCAATAATAATGCCGTAAACTATTTGATATCTTAATGTCTTAAATAAACTGATAGGACTTTCCTGTTGATTGTATTTCTCTAAATAAGCAATATAAATCGTAAAATAAGCT
Source organism: uncultured Bacilli bacterium (assembly GCA_947631475.1). Classification (GTDB taxonomy): domain Bacteria; phylum Bacillota_I; class Bacilli_A; order RF39; family UBA660; genus Coprovivens. The sequence goes on from CANRLI010000031.1 coordinate 2,140, forward strand.
AATAATGGGGTTAAACCAAGAGTCATACATTCACCAAATCTAACTACAACTTGAGCAAACTCAGGACTTAAACTACTATTCATAAAAGCAGGAATAGCAGCTGTAGAAATGATTGACCACTTATTAGTAGCTCCCGTTAAGAAAAGAGTTGATACAGCACTTGTAATAAACAAGACTATAATAAGGAAGATACCACTAAGGGATGAATTACCAATTAAGTTAGTTAATGTTACGGTTAAAACGGTCCCTATATTACTCTTTTTAAATATATTAATAAGAATAGATCCTAATAATATTAAGATTAATGTACGACCTGTTCCATCTAAAGAATGAGTTAAGTCTTCACAAAAATCGTTGTTATTTTTAATAGTTTTAGCACCAATTCCATAGAATAAGCCTAATATAACAAAGAAAATCGTAACAATAAAGACAAAGCCATTGCTAAAAAAGGAATTATAGCTAAATAGTTTATCAATATAAAATTCTTGTTGATAGTCTAAAAGATTACCGGAAAATGGTAATCCAGGTATGATATTATAAATAAATATTAATAAATAGATGGCTCCAGCAGTGATGGAAAAGATTAAACCACGATATTCTCTTTTGCCTAGTCTAAGATCTTTTTTGTCTTCTTTAAATTCGTATTTATCAACATTGTTCGTACTGATTTTTTCCGTTATAATTGTAATCAAGATTGAGACAAGTAAAACAGCTACTAACATTATGAAGAAGAAGCAAAAGGTTGATAAGGTATAATTTTGATCAATTAAGGTTGCATTAGCTAAAGTATATTTTAACATTTCACTATCAACAGCAGTTAGTAAAATATTTATTCCACTACCAGCAGTTAAAGCGGCATAAACAGCAACTATTCCTAGTAAAGGGTTACGTCGACCATAACTAAACATAAGAGCAGCGATAGGAATCATTATTACATAACCTAAGTCACCCGAAATACTTGATAAGACACTTATAAATACTAACCAAAAAGTGATGGTATATTTTTTACAATACTTAGTTAAAATAGTAAAAGTTGTTTTAATAAAGCCACTTTTTTCCATTATTCCAATTCCTATTAGAACAATGATTAACATACTTAATGGAGTAAATGCGGTAAAATTAGAAACAGTAGAGGTAAAGATATATTTTATTCCACTAAGGCTTAGTAATGATTCTACACTTTCTGATGTTGCCGTTAATTCGCCTGTTGTAACATCAATTTTATTATATGTTGCTTCAAATCCCAATAGATTTAGAAAGCCACTTAATACTATAGTTAGTAATATAAGTATCAAAAAAGTCATAACGGGATTTAAAGTTATTCTTTCTTTAAACTTATTCATTCTCTCCTCCTAGTACTTTCTTTAATTTTTTTTCAAATTCTATACGTTCCATCATAATTTCTCTACCACATTGAACACATTTTATCTTGATATCAACACCTACTCGTGTTATTTGCCATTTATTAGTACCACAAGCATGATTTTTTTTCATCTGAACAAGATCATTTAATTTATAATTATTTTTCATAATGGACCTCCAATTGTGGGTATGGAACACTAATACCAAATTTATTAAATTCCTCAATAATAATTTTATTGGCAGCACGTTTAGCTTGCCATTGTTTGTCCCTTTGACATTGAAAACAGATTAGATATTTTACGCAAGATTCAGATAAATCATTGACGCCTTCATATTTAACCGTTTCTTCTTTAACGTTCGGGATTTTTTTAAAGTTGGGGATGATGTTATCTTGAATTATTTGTTCAATATTAGAAACGGGCTGTTCATATGGAATACAAACGTTATAATAAACAGTTTGTTCTTCTTTAGAAAGATTAGTTATTTCCATAATATTGCGATTAGCTATGGTTAGAACTTCACCTTCAAAACTTTCAAGTTTAGTGGTCTTTAAACCAAATTCTACAACTTCCCCTATAAAACCATTGTACGAAACTATATCGCCTACAATGAAGTAATTTTCACTAATAATATTTATGCCACTAATAATATCTTTTAGAGTATCTTGCAAAGCTAAGCCAATGATTGTGGCTGTAATTCCTAAACCTGCTATCATACCACCAACATTTATGTCATAAATGCTTAAGATAGTTAAAATAGAAATAATGATAATAAAGTATTTAGCAATATTTTTAAATAAATTATTAATTGTATTACGTTTCTTTTTTTCGTAATCTGTTTTTCCGTGGTTAATAGCTTGATCAAGTATTTTAATAGTAATTTTATAAATTAAAAGGGCAAAGATAACTGTTAAAATAACACCATATACTTGTTTTTTTAAAATAAAGTTGAGAATTTTTGACAAAACTTGAGTCATTATTCACCATCCATACTAATGCCTAATATTTCTAGTATTCTATCCAAATCATTATCGGAATCAAAAGGGATTTCAATTTTTTTATCACTTATTTTAACTCTAGTACCAATTTTTTCACGTAAAACGTTTTCATACATATTATGTTTAGCATTATATGTTGGGGTTCTTTTTATTTTATTAGTTTTAGGAATATTATTAAAACTAGTTATTTTTTCGGTTTCACGAACACTTAGACCTTCATTAATTATTTTAGTTGCTAATTCATCTATTTGCATGGTATCTGATAATTTACTTAATACACGTGCATGACCCATTGAAATCTTATTTTCTTGAACATATTTTTTAGTTTTATCGGGTAATCTTAGTAAACCTAAGAGATTAGTGATATAACTACGACTTTTACCAAATTTTTTAGCAGCCTCTTCTTGGGTGATATTACTAGAGTTAATGATTTTAGCAAAAGCTTCAGCTTCTTCTAATGGATTTAAATCTTCACGTTGAATGTTTTCTATTAAAGCAATTTCCATCATTTCTTGGTCACTTAAATCTCTGATTATAGCAGGAATAGTTTCTTTTCCAGCTATTTTGGAAGCACGTGTTCTTCTTTCTCCGGCTATTAACTCATATCCTTTAATACTTTTCTTAACTATAATTGGTTGGATAACCCCATGTTCTTTAATACTTTGGGCAAATTCATTTAATGATTGTTCATCAAATTCTTGACGTGGCTGATATGGGTTACTTCGTATTTCAGATAATGGTATTTCAACTATATCGCTATCTTTGGCTTCGTTGACTATTTTTTTTTCAAAATTATCAAAATCAATTACTTCATTGGAAAATAGTTGTTCTAGTCCCTTTCCTAAAGCTTTTCTTTTAGTTTCCATTACGACTAATCACTTCCTTTGCTAAATTTTGATAAGCTAATGTGGCTCTACTATCTGGTTCATAATCACTAATTGGTTTGCCATGACTTGGAGCTTCGGCTAATCGTACTAAACGAGGAATTATGGTGTTGAAAACTTTATTTTTGAAATATTTTCGAACTTCTTCAATAACCTCTAAACCAATATTCGTACGGCCATCTAACATAGTTAATAATACTCCTTCAATACGTAAGTCAGGATTCATACTTGATTGAACCATTATTATGGTATTTAATAGTTGCGTTATACCATCCAAAGCATAAAATTCACATTGTACAGGGATAATAACCGAATCACTAGCAACTAAGGCATTAACGGTTGTTATACCTAAGGATGGCTGACAATCGATGATAATGTAATCATAGCTTTCTCTAATTTCATATATTGCTCTACGTAGTTGTTCATTTTGTTTAAAGGTTGCATTTTCTAACATATTTTTTATAAATTCTACATCTAAACCAGCTAAGTTAATAGTAGAGGGAATTAATGACAAATTTTGAAATTTAGTTTTTATAATAGCTTCTTCTATGTCGCACTTGCCGGTCATAACTTCGTATATATCGTGGGAATAGTCTCCATTATTATATCCTAAGCCTGTTGAAGCATTGCCTTGTGAATCTAAATCTATAAGTAAGGTTTTTTTGCCTTCTTTACCTAAAGCAGCTGCTAAATTTATACTTGTTGTAGTTTTACCAACCCCACCCTTTTGATTAACAATTGAAATAACTTTTCCCATATATGTACCACCTTTTTTGTATTATTTCTCTAAATAATTTTATCATATATAAAATGAAATGTCATAGACTTTTATTAATTTTATAAAAATTAAAAAAGGGAAACCTTAAATATTATGTGTTTCCCTTATTTTTCTTCGTTTAAGGCATCTTCTAATTCTTCTTTAGTCATTTTAGAATATCCTTTAATTCCAGCGGCTTTTGCTTTTTCTCTTAAATCTTCAATTGTAGAATCTGGTGTTGGGGTTGTTTCATCATTTTCGAATAATGCTGGATCAATCGTTCCATTTTCAACTAAAGAATCAATTTGTTCTTTAGTTAAGGTTTCATGTTCCATTAAAGCATCAGCAATAAGCAAAACTAAAGTTTCATGCTTAGCTAAGATTTTTTTAGCATCTTTATAGCAACTCTCTAAAATCTTTCTAACCTCTTGATCGATTTCTAAAGCTACTTGATCTGAAAAGTCTCTGGATTTAGTATAATCTCTACCTAAAAAGACTCCTTCCTGTTTTTCTTCTAATTGAATTGGTCCTAAGTCACTCATACCATATTCAGTAACCATAGAACGAGCAATTTTAGTAGCACGTTTTAAATCATCAGAAGCTCCGGTAGTTATTTCACCGATGAAGTTTTCTTCACTCGCACGACCACCTAATAAGCCGGTAATTTGTCCGATTAACTCATCTTTGGTCATAATACCAATTTTTTCTTCTTTAGGAAGCATCATTGTATAGCCACCAGCGACACCTCTTGGAATTATAGTAATTTTATGAACTTCTTGCGCATCTTGGTGTTTTAGACCAATAACAGCATGACCAGCTTCGTGAATAGCGACTAAACGTTTTTCTTTTTCAGTTATTTTACGAGAAGTTTTAGCTGGGCCTAAAAGAACTCTATCTGTTGCTTCGTCAATTTCATCCATTGTAATAGCTTCTTTGTTTCTTCTAACAGCAAGTAAAGCAGCTTCGTTAAGTAAATTTTCAAGATCAGCACCACTATATCCAGGAGTTCTTTTACTAACGTTTCGTAGATTAACATCTTTGGCAAAAATTTTATTACGAGCATGGACTTTAAGTATTTCTTCTCTTTCGTTTGAGTCTGGTAAACTAACGGTTACTTGTCTATCAAAACGACCAGGTCTTAATAATGCTGGGTCTAAAACATCAGGTCTATTGGTTGCAGCAATAATTATGATACCTTCATTTGCCCCAAAACCATCCATTTCCGTTAGTAATTGGTTAAGAGTTTGCTCACGTTCATCATGACCACCACCTAAACCAGTACCTCTTTGACGACCAACAGCATCGATTTCATCAATAAAGATTAAACATGGGGCACTTTGTTTGGCTTGTTTAAACATATCTCTAACACGAGAAGCTCCAACTCCAACAAATAGTTCAACAAAGTCTGAACCACTTATATAGTAGAAAGGAACATTGGCTTCGCCAGCAACGGCTTTAGCTAGTAAAGTTTTTCCTGTTCCAGGAGGCCCTACTAGTAAAACACCTTTAGGAATTCGAGCACCTAATTTTTGGAATTTCTTAGGATTTTTTAAGAAATCAATTAATTCTTGAACTTCCTCTTTTTCCTCTTTTAAACCAGCAACATCTTTAAATCTTACTTGACCACCATCTTCGCTCAACTTAGCACGACTACGGCCAAAATCCATAGATTTATTGTTACCAGCAGCTAATCTAGTAAAAATAAAGTATGAAGCTACAACTAAAATAACAATTGGTAAAATATTAATCAAAATATAAACAAAATTATTAGAACCTGGGTCTTTGTTAGTATCGTATTCTTTTATAGATTGTTCTTCGACATAATTAGTAATAGTTTCAACATATGATACTGGAACATTAGCAGTAAATGACTCATTATCCTTATAATCTTTTAATTTACCTTCGACAAGGTAAATTCCTTCACTACTTTTAGGAGTAATTGTTAATTCCGTTACCGTTTTATTTTGGATTTCTGAAATTAAATCACCTGTAGATAATTCATGTGGTTTTTGATCTTTGTTCATAAAGAATAAGGCTCCCACAAGAACAATAGTTAAAATTATATATGGCATCATTGCCATTATGGCATTATTTTTCTTTTTCATATTTTTTCTCCTTTGCAAATAAATCAACATAAATTTAATTATACCATAGTATTATATCATATATTTCATTTTTTGCTTTATCAAATTTAGATTTTTTCAATCCTGGTAACCAAATAATTTCACCATTACTGTCAACAACAACTGGTTGGGTTTCACGCTCAGTAATTGAGAGTTTACTATTAATGTAAATATCTTTTAATTTTTTATAATTATGCATATTTTTTATAAGCATTTTATCACCAATTTGTCGAGTCCTAATATATAATGGTAATTTTATTTCTTTACTATTCAATCTTATGTAATAATTTGTACTTTTATCAGTATTAGTTATGATAGAAATTTGTCGTCCATTTGGTAAAGTACATTTTTCATCAAATAAAATATTGTAATCATTATGAATATTATTATTTCGCGATAATTTTAAAGTATCATATGATTTAATAACGTTTACATTATCAGGTAAGTTAATTTCAATATTAGGACGAGAGTTATTAATTATATCTAAAATCATTTTAAGATGTTTATCATTTACTAAATATAAGTTATGGGGATAAAGATCATTTAAAATATATTCAATAATTTTGGTTTGGATAAGATTATCAAGCGTTGAAAATTCTGTTAAAGATAATATGTTATTTTTATAGCGCTTAGTTAATTCTTGTTTTACAATATTGTCAACATACTGTTGATATTTTATAAGTTCGTTACTAAACTTTAGGTACTTAAGGTGAATTTTTTTATTTTCACTTTTTAAAAAAGGTAATACATGATGACGATATCTGTTACGAGTATAGGCATCTTTTAAATTACTTTTATCGATGACTGATGGAATATTATGTTCTTTATTATAAATTTCTATTTCATCTTTAGTCATATAGATAAGAGGTTTAATAATTTGATATGTTTTTTTAGAAGTTGCTAGTTGAAAGCCACTATATCCTTTTAAGTTAGAACCCCTAGAAATTCTCATTAAAATAGTCTCTATTAAGTCATCTCCATGATGAGCTGTAAAAAGATATTGAGCTTTATATTTTTTAACAATTTTTTCAAAATATTCATAACGTTTTATGCGAAGTTCTAATTCGTTATAATCTTCTTCTTGGTTTTTTTTATTAAATTTTATAGTTTCTAATATAAGATTTTTATCTTTACAATATTGTTCCACAAATAATTGCTCATCATGGCTTTCTTGACGAAGACCATGATTAATGTGGGCACAAATAATTTTAATTTGTTTATTTAAGCATAAAATAAGATTTAGAAGACACATTGAATCAGGACCACCTGATAAACCAATTACTATAATATCGTCTTTTTTTAACAATCTATTTAAATAATCAATTGTTTCTTGCATAATATTCCCTCTTTTTTCGAGTATTTTATATTATAAATGATATTTTAGCAATAGCTAATTCATTTTTAAAATTGATTCAATAAATGGTTTAAGATCGCCGTCTAATACTTTATCTGCATCTGAGGTTTCATACCCTGAACGATTGTCCTTAACCATCTTATATGGTTCTAAAACATAACTTCTAATTTGACTGCCAAAGTCAATACCACTACTAATTCCTTTTAAGGTGGCAAGCTGTTGTTCTTTCTTTTCTTGTTCTAAAGTAAATAATTTACTTTTTAAAACTTTCATTGCTTGTTCTTTATTTTGAAGTTGGCTACGCTCATTTTGGCAAGTTACGACTATTTTACTAGGAAAATGGGTTATTCGAACAGCTGAAGGGGTCGTATTAACTCCTTGACCACCATGACCACTAGCACAATATGTATCAATTCGAATATCTTCACTTTTTATTTCTATATTAATACTTTGATCTATTTCAGGGACCACAGAAACAGAGGCAAAGGAAGTATGTCTTCTTTTATTAGAATCAAAAGGGGAAATTCTAACTAAGCGATGAACCCCACGTTCACATTTAAAATAGCCATAGGCATATGTTCCCATGATATGCATTGTTACCGACTTAAGGCCAGCTTCTTCACCAGGTTGAGATTCGATAATTTCATACTTAAAGTTATTTTTATCACAAAATCTTTCATACATCCTTAATAACATATTAGCCCAATCACATGACTCGGTTCCACCAGCACCGGGGTGTATTTCTAAATAACAATCACTATTATCATAAGGGCCATTAAAAAGAGTATTAATGGCTAACTCTTCAATTTCCTTAGCTAAAGAACCAAGAGCTTTTGCTAAATCATTTTTTAAATCTTCACTATATTCTATTTCTAGCAAATTAATTATTTCTAAATTATCTGATATTTCTTTAACTAGTAAATTATACTTATTAGTTTCTTTTTGTAAAGTAGCCAATTCTTGATTTATCTTATTGGCATGGGCCATATCGTTCCAAAAGTTAGGTTGGTTTATTTCATCTTCAAGTTGTTTGATCTTATTTTCTTTAGATGTTATGTCAAAGTGACCTCCCGATTGATATTAATTTGGTAGATAAATTATCTAAATTATTTTTTATTTCTTTTAAATCCATAGCTATCACCTTTTATATTATAACATGGTATTATAAATAATGATAATAGCAAGAAAAAAATAATATTTTTATTAGATATATTTATAATATATATTATTAACTTAAGATGTAAGTTTTATAATTAGTTGAAGAAAGATAATTTAATCTATTTTTGTTGATAAAGAGACTATTTTAATTCATTTATAAAGTAAGGGTGTTATAATGTAATTACTATGTAAGAAATAGCATTCTTATATAAATATATTATTGAAGGTGAGATAATGGGAAGTATACAACATCTAAAAAAGGGAGATAAGATTGCAATAGTAAGTTTATCAAGAGGCTTATTAGGTATGCCATTTTGTAAACACGAATTAGATATTGGTTTAAAAAGATTAAGAGAGTATGGTTTAGAGCCAGTTATTATGGATAACTCTTTAAAGGACATGGATTATTTACAGAAGCACCCAGAAGCAAGAGCTGCGGATTTGAAGCAAGCGATGATGGATGATAGTATAAAAGCTATTATAACAGCGATTGGGGGGAATGACACATATAAAACAATACCTTATTTAATAGAAGATAAAGAATTTGTTGCGGCGGTGAAAAATAATCCAAAAATATTTATAGGATTTTCAGATACAACTAATAATCATTTAATGCTTAATAAATTAGGTTTAGCGACTTTTTATGGTCCTGCTTTATTAGTAGATCTTGCTGAATTAGATAAAGAAATGCTACCATATACTAAAAAATATTTTGATAAGCTATTTACAGTTTTGAATAGTTTGGAAATAGAATCAAGCCCTATATGGTATGAAGACAGGGCAAGCTATGCCGAGACTGAAGTAAATAAACCTAGGTTTTCTCATAAAGAAGAACACGGATATGAAGTAATAAATGGTAATGGTGTAGTTAACGGTAAACTATATGGAGGATGTCTGGATAGTATTTATGAAGCTTTACAAGGTGATGCCCGCACTGTATACGATAAATATCAATTGTGGCCAACAGAAGAAGAATGGCAAGAAAAAATATTATTTTTGGAAACCTCTGATGAAAGACCAACACCTGAAATGCTTGAAAAGATGCTAAATGAGTTAAAAAAGAGAGATATTTTTAACTTGGTTAAGGGTGTTATCGTTGGTAAACCAATCGATGAGTTATACTATGAAGAGTACAAAGAAGTATATAAAAAAGTATTTGCAGATTTAAAGACACCAGTTTTATATAATGTTAACTTTGGCCATGCCGTACCTCGTTGTATCTTACCATATGATGCTGATACAATGGTTGATTATGATAATAAAAAAATATTTATAAAATCTAAAGTATTAGTTGATTAGATACTGTTGATAAAATGATAATTATCAACAGTTTAATTTAAAAACTCTGTTTAAAATTAAAAAGCAGAGTTTTTAAATGTTTGTTTTGATATTTTAAAATAATTGATGGGTTAGATATATT
>CANRLI010000032.1 GCA_947631475.1 uncultured Bacilli bacterium
GTAACTCTAAAGGTTCTTTTATTCCAACGAGCATAGAAATTTTTATCACTATTTATTGTAACATTATTTACGTTATTACCACCTGATGAATTATTAATGTCGAACCAACCTAGGAAGTCATAATATGGTTTATTTGGAGTTTGAGGAGCTGTGGCTCTTCCTCCTTCGACTACGGTAGTTGTATTAACTAAACTGCCATCACTATAGAAACGAACAGTATATTGATTTTTAGGGATTTCATCCCAACCAGCATATAAAGTAATATTAGAATTAACACTTTCTGTAAAATTATAAATAGCTCCGCCGGCTGAATTTAGATGCCAGCCATTAAAGTTGAAGCCTGGTCTAGTTGGGTTAGATGGACGTGTGGCTCTTTCGCCTTCTTTAATATTTTGGGTTCTAACTGTACCTGTACCACCATTTAGATTAAAACGAACGCTATAGGTTTTTTCTTCTGGATTATCAGGATTTTCTTCGGCTACCCACTCAGCTGTTAAGTTATAGTTTTGGGTAATTGGGGTGTTAAAATCAAATGGATTACCATCATAACGCCATTCAACGAAAGTAAAACCTTCACGAATTGGGGTCTCAGGCATTGTAGCTAATTGACCTTCTTCAATTATTTGATTGGCGATGGTTGTTCCACCAGCTGAATAAAATGATACAGTATAATAAGTTAAAGCTGGATTTAATTGTTTCCATTCAGCTTTTAAAGTAATATCTTTTTCAATACCTTGGCTAAAATCATATAATTCATCGCCAAGCATCCAACCAACAAATTCATAACCATCTCTTGTTGGTGTAGTTGGTTCAGTTGCTGTTTGACCTTTTTCTATTTCTAAGGCAGCAATGTAGGTGCCTCCGTTAGTATCAAAATTAACTTGAAATTTATCTAAAACTTGGTTTTTCTTTGGATTAATGCTAAACAAACCAATTATAACGACACAAAAAAGTAATATTAAAGTATTAAGAATTAGTGTTTTCGTCTTTTTACTTTCCATATTAAAACCACACTTCCTATGCTATACAAAAATTATAACATTCTATAATTAATTTGTAAATTGAAAAAGAAAAAAATACAATTCAATATATATCATTTATATTATTAGTTTTCCCCTAATAGATTTTATTATACTAATTAAAAAATATACGTTACAAACGTATATCTAGCTTAGTAAAAAATAAATTTTTAAATTTAGATAAAATACTATGACAAGTTGCGATATAGATATGGTTCAGCATTTAATACTAAAATTCATCACTTAGTAAAAAGTCGATTAAATTGAGATGAACAATCCCATCACGGGATAAATCTATTTTATCTAGGGAAAGAACATATTTGGGATAATTATCTTCTATCGCTTGAAGGGCACCAAATTCTCTTGCGATGGTTTTTTCGTTATCTTTCATTTCATAGGTTACTTGAAAATATTTAATATTGCCATCTTTTTTGGCTAAAAAGTCAACTTCACCATTTTTAGTTTTACCTATATATACTTCATAGTTTCTATTTAATAGTTCATTATAAACAATATTTTCTAAGACGACATAGCTTCTAAATTCAGGATTGTTATTTTTTATTTGAGCAATACCTAAATCAGTTACATAATATTTATTTAAGGTTTTTAAAACGCCTTTACCAGCAATATCATATCGATAAACTTTCTTTATTATTAAAGCTTTACATAAAGCATCAATATAACTATATAAGGTTTCATTTGATATATTCTTATTCTCTTTATTTAAATATTTTATAATATTTTCTGCGGAAAATTCACGACCGGTTGTTTCAATCAAATATTGCAATATCATATCAAATAAAATAGTATCTTTTAGATTTAATCTTCTAACTACATCTCGTAAAATAATAGAATCATACACACTGTGAAGGTAATTTTTTATATCTGATTCATCTGTAAATTCACATCTATTAGGAAGTCCTCCCCATTTAGCATAGTCCCAAAAGGTATTTAAATCTTTGCCGTCTTTTTTGGTTAAAGAAATATATTCTTTATAAGATAATGGATTGATATTAAATAAAACATATCTACCTGATAAGACGGATGATAATTCATCTGATAACATTTTACTATTTGAGCCAGTTAAAAAAATGCTGATATTTTTTAGGCTGGCTCTTAAAGAATTAATTACTTTTTCAAATTGATCTACATTTTGTATTTCATCTAAAAATAAATAATATATTTGGTTATCTTGAATTTTATCTTTAACATATTGATTTAATTTTTTATAATCAAGAAGTTCTTCATATTCTATAAATTCAAAATTAATAAAGATAATATGATTTTCATCAACTTTTCGTTTTTCTTTTAATTCATTTATGATTTGACTTAAAATAACTGATTTACCACATCTTCTAATTCCCACTAATATTTTAATTAAGTCAGAATCATAAAATCCTCTTATTTTAGATAAGTAATCTTCTCTTAAAAGCATATTGGTCACCTCTTATTAGATTATATATTATCTTCTTATATTTGTAAAGTTATTACGCTCAACCGTAATAACTTTTTATTTTTTAAAGTTATTACGGTTATTACTAATATATTGAAAAGGAAGTATACTCTTAATAGAGTTCTTATGCTAATTAAAAAATATACGTTATAAACGTATATTAAAAGTGTTTAAGAATATCACGAGCAGCAACAAGTCCTGTTGCAGCCGCGGTAACAATGTTACCAGCTTTACCAGCCCCATCACCAATAAAATAAAGATTATCATCATTAAGTTTAAATTGATTATTTGTTTGGATTTCATTACTAAAGAATTTTATTTCTGGACCATATAGTAAAGTATCGTCGTTATTAACTCCAGGAATTATTTTATCAAGGATGGCTAAACCTTCTAAGATATTGGTAATGATGCGATGTGGTAAAACTAAAGCTAAGTCACCAGCAACACAGTCTTTTAAAGTTGGTTCAATAAAGCCTTTATTAAGGCGGTGCCATTCACTACGACGACCTTGTTTTAAATCTTTTAAAGATTGAATAATGGGTTTACCATCTCCTAAAACATTAGCAATACGGGCGATAGATTCACCATATAAGCGAGTATTAGTAACGGGTTGAGTTAAATGGACTTTGGAAATAAAGGCAAAGTTGGTATTAGCACTTTTTGTTTGTTTAAGAGCATGTCCATTAACACAAATAAAGCCGTAGTAGTTTTCTTTAGCTACAAAGCCACCAGGATTTGTACAAAAGGTTCTAATTTCATCACCATAGGTTTTGGTTTTAATAAAGATGGTTGGGTCGTATATAACATTGGTAATTTCTTCCATTATTTCTTTTCGTACTTCAACTCTAACACCTATTTCGATACTTTGTGAGATATAAGGAATGTGATAAGCATCAGCTAGTTCTTGAATCCATTTAGCGCCGGTTCGACCTGGCGCAATTACAACGTTATGGGCATTGATGGTTGTTTTGGTCTTAGCTGTTTGATAAGTTATTGTGTGATCAGTTACAGAATTAGTCTTGATATCTATAACATCAGCACGGTCAATTAGGGTTACACCTTTATTTTCTAAGTAATCACAAATACTTTCAATGTATTTAGGTAAATGATCACTTCCTAAATGTTTTTGCTTAATAATTAGTAATTTAGCCCCGGCTATGGCAACTTTTTTCTTAATTTCATTAGCTTCATCAAGATTACTTGGATAACATTCAGCATCCATATTAAATTTATTAAAGATAGCTTCAGTTTCGGCAATTAGTTGGTAACTTTCTGATTCACTCATATATTTGGTCAAATCACTTTTACCAAGACGTGGAATAAAATTTAGTTTACCATCAGAGAAAGTGCCTGCACCCCCAAAACCAGCTAAAATAGCACAGGGATTACAGTTTTGACAAGGAATTTTATTTTTATTCATTGGACAAATACGTTTAGCAACGCGACTACCTTTATCTAAAATAACCACTTTTAATTGAGGATTATTAGTTATTAGTTCGTAAGCACAAAATAAACCGGCTGGGCCTGCTCCTATTATTGCTACATCATACTTCATTATAACCACCTCTTTTATCTTATCAAAAAAACAGCTGTTATACTAGCTGTTTTTTTCAAAATGTAATAAGATTAGTGATAAACTTTCTTTTTCGGTTTCAGTCATAATGTCTTTACCTTTGATATCAAATAAGTAAGTTAATTGTTCAATGGTTGAGATATCAATTTGGCTATTATATTGTTCAATAATTTTTATGATATCATCTTTAGTAGCGGTACTTAAGGTAAAGGCATCAGGATATAAAGCAGTAATTAAATCATTAATAATGGCTGGTGGAACAAGAGTGTCGACCATTGGATTTTTAAGAGAACGTTTAATTTTATCAAAGTATGATCGATATAGTTCTATTTGCGCGAATGACATTTGGCCTAGGTGAGCTTTATAGTATGTAGTTACTTCTTCATAAGTAAAAGTATTTTCTTTAGTTAGACCATTTTTTAATTTACAAATACTTAGCATTAATTCATTGATAATTGTTTTTATTTCGTCTTCACTATAATTAGTTTTAAGAAGAGCGTTAATTTCTTGATAGTCATGATGCTTATTATCGATTATACCATAGGCTAAATTAAAGATAGATGTAGCTAATTTAAGATTACCATAATATGGTAAAGACGGATTATTAATAGCATCATAATAATAATCAAAATCAAAGAATTGTTCTTTATGATTACTTTTATAGACTGTGTTAAGACGTTTAAGATAGTCAATTAAATTAATGAACTCATTATAAGAAATATTGTATTTTGCAATAATTACATCCCTACTCATTTCATTTTGGTAATAGTCTTCTAAAATAGCTCGATCACGGTTTGAGAATGAAGAAAGTAAGGGTATAATATCTTCATGATAATTTAGAGAACCTTCAATTTCATGATTTAAGTATTTACTAATGATTATTGTTGCTTCTTGGTAGTCCAGATTGATTTTCTCTTTAGTCATTTTAGAAGTCGTTTTTTGATATTCAATATTACAAAAAGCGTTTAGTAGTTTGGTTGGAACAGGAAGATGAGGATCAACTAGAAGATTATCAAGTCGCTCTTTAGAAAGATAAATAGTCCCTGGTTTTAGGAAACCACTCTTAGCAGCTTTAATTTTATTAATAATATCATCATGCATACTAGCAGGGTCATCAATTGAAGGCATTTCATATTTTACTTCATCGTAGGAAATAGTAATGCCTAAGTTATTGTAACTATTATTTAAACCATAAATAAAACTTATAAATTTCTTTTCTAAAGGAGTTAAAACACTATCTTTATCTTCTTTTAAAACTTCAGCTACGATATCTTCGGTTGTAATAGTAGTAATCTTTTGAGATTCTATCCCAATGTATAATTGTTCAAATAGTTTAATATTTTCTTCAACACTATTAATATTAATATCTAAAGATAAAGCTATTTCTTTAGAATTATTATGCTTAATAAAATATAAACGGATTATTTCTTTAAACTCATTAGTAAGCTCTTGACCATGTCTTTTATAAACTTGTTCAATACCTTCTTCAGTCACCTTAAAGCTTTTGATTTCTCTATAACGATAGACATCGATTCTTCTTAAAGCTTGACTTATTATATCAGTTACTTTATTAGGACTCATTTCGAGCTTTAGACTAATCGTTGAAACAGGTAATTCATCAAGATAATACATTTTTAAGATATCTTGTACTTGAGGGGCAAAATCAAAAATAATATTTTTGATATATGGAGTATAGATTGTCTTGTTAATTAAGAAATGATTGTTTTTTAACTTATAAAGTTCTTTTAATTTGGCTAGAGCTTGGTCAATAATGCTTTCAACTTCATAGTTAGTTAATGAAGTTGTATTAGAAATACTACTAATAGAATAAGCTTTTTTATAAATACCAAAATATAAATTTAAGATGCGCTTTTCAAGATCAGATAAAGCATCAGGAAATTTACAACGAAGTTCTAAGTAATCATTGTAAGTAAGGGTATTGCAATAAAGATTAAGATTATAACAGTATGATTCGAGTTTAGAAACTAAAGATGGCAGACGTTTTGACACAGTTGAATCAGGATAACTTTCATTAAAAACATATGGTTCAAGAGTATTAAAGAAATAACATTCTAAGTAAAGTTGTTCTTCTTCTGTAAAGTCATTACGATAACGATAAAATTTATGTAATAATTTGTCTTTAGGAACTTGGTTTAAACAATGCTTATAATTAAATATTATGGAGTTTATTTCGGTTGTTATTTGAGCATTGTTTATTTCACTTTGAAATCTCGGTAGACTATATTTTTTTAAAAGACTTTGTTCTGTTCTACTTAATGTGTAATCATGAAGAGCTAGTTCATTTTTTAGTTCACCATAAGTTTTGTTACTGTATTTTTCAATTAATTGGCGATTAGCAATGTTGTCAACGATTGTATATATTTTAGTTTTGTATTCTCTTCTAATATTATTACTGAATTTTTGATAAGCTTGGGTATCAGCTAAAGCTGTCTTCATTTTGGCTTGTAAACTTTCAATAATCGTATCTAATTTTTCAATACTAAGGCCCATATGATTGGCATATTGCACTTTGGTGTAAGTATATTTACTAAAATTTTTTAAAATATATAGTTCTTCTTCTTGTTCAGTTAATATATTTTTAATATATAAATACGTTGTAATTTGCGATGGGGTGATAGGTTTAACTTTAAGACGGCTATATTTTTCTTGTTCCTTTTCATGTATTGCTTTTAAAGTATGATTCAGTTTTTTACTATTTTTAATCATATAAGGTTTAAGATTTTTTAAAGCTCGTTCTTCTATTTGACGAATACGCTCTTTGGTAACATGAAATGTAGAAGCCATATCTTCTAAGGTAGCTGATGGATTATTTAAGATTCGTTGCCAAATAATATAGTACTTAAAAGGAGAGAGTATTTCTTTTAAACCTATTAATAAATCTCTTTCAACCATTTTGTTAAGTAAATCTTCATAATCATCTTCATTACTAGGAATAAATTCAATTAGTTCACTTTCTTCATCTTCCCCTACTGATTTAAAGAGACTAACGGTTTCAATATTAGAATGATTTTTAATGAGATATAATGTATCAGGTGTAGTTTTTAAGATTTGACATAGTTCTTCATCGGAAGGTAAAGGAAGATTATGATTCATACATTCCGTTTCGATTTTTTTATATTTACCTTTTAATACATGAAAATGAACTGGTTTACGAATTGTAGAATCTTGGTTAATGATAGCTCTTCTAATATATTGTTGAATCCAGAAAGATGCATAAGTTGTAAATGCTCCTTTTTCAGGATCATATTCTTCGACAGCACGAATAAGACCAGCATTACCCTCTTCTATTATATCTAATTCATTTAAATATTTAGCACGGGAAAAGTACTTTTTAGCTATCGAAACAACTAATTTTAAATTACAATTAATTAGTTCAGTACGAGCTTGTGATGAACCATTTCTGATTTCCAAACCTAGTTGTTGTTGGCGTTCAATAGATAATTGCGGAAAATGACTAATTTGTTGTAAATATTGTGTGTAACCTGAAATAGAAAAGGGTGTTGCGCCTATTTCATCTTCTTGTTCTAAAGTTAAATCTTTTTCTTCATTTTCATATTCTTTTGTACTTTCATTATATCTATATTCTTCTGTTTTCATAAGACACCTCGCTTGTAATTAAAATAAAATTATAAGTTTTTGTTACTCATTGGGTGAGACTTTTTTTAAAGTTAAATTAAGTTTTTGATCTTGATCTTGTGTCGTAGCTTTATCTATTTTTTCTAAAAGTTGTAAAAGCTCTAAAACTTCTTTCTCGGTCATAAATTCTTTGCCTTTAATATTATATTTCGACATTAAAGCTTGAATGGTTGACTCTTTAAGAACGTCTTGATACTTTTTGATTAAGTGAACAATAGTATTAATTGTATAATCTTTGAAAGTAAAAGTTTTGGGGTAAATAGTTTTAATTAAATCATTAGTAATTAAGGCTGGAACATTAGTAGCTTGACAATTAATACTTCGTATCATATCAAAACGTTCAAAATATTTAAGAAAGTATTTTTTTTGTGAAGGAATTAAATGCGAAAAATTAGTTATATAATAGGAATATATTTGACCAATTGTAAAGGTACGTTCCTTGGTAATACCATCTTTTAATTTACAAACACTAAGCATTAATTCGTATAACATTCTATGGATTGTCGTTTTACTCATATCTAACTTTAGTTTTTCTTTTATTTCACTAATTGATAATTTTGTTTGCCCATCCATTCCAAAATATAATGCAAAGATTTGGTTCATTAAATCTAAGTCACCATTATATGGTAATAAGGGATTTTTAATGGCTTCTTGATAGAAATCAAAATCAAATAATTTAGCATTATCAGGGTGATTAAGAATTTCTTTAAAAGTAATTTTAATCTTGTGCATTTGATGATAATATTGGGTATCACCAAGGTGATATTTTTGACACATTTGCTCTTTAGTTAAACCATTTAAATAATAATCAGTAATTTTAGGACGATCATAAGGTGAAAAATATTTTAAATTAGGCAGAATATCGGCTAAGTAGTCAAGTTGACCTTCAATTTCTTTAGCTTGATATTTAAAAATTTGAATAAAAGCTTTGTAAATTATTTTTCTTATATAATTAATAGTAAATTGATATTTTTTAGCTAATTCATTAATGGTAAGATATGAAAAACCATTTAAAGCAAATAGATGATTAAGCATTTCCCTATCCTGGCTACTAATTGGTAGATGTTTGTCTTTTAAAGTTTCTTCGACAAACTGACGAGAGTTTAATATAGTAGAAGATGGTGGTAAGTATACTTTTTGTTCTTTTAGTTTACTCATAGCACGCGAAAAGTAATGTTGATATTCCTCTTTAGTAATATTTAATCTCTCTTGGATTTGTTCGGCAGAAAGGGTCAAACCACGATAATTAAATTCATTTTTAAAGCCATAATGGAAACTAAGAATTTGCTTTTCAAAATCAGTTAAGATTGAGTCACTGGTATGTTTTTTACATTCTTTTTTAATATCATCTTCTTTAATTGAAATACTACTTGTTAAATGTTCGTTATACAAGTTATTAAACATAGAGATAGTTCTAATTATATTTGAATTACTAACGTTACATTCTTTAGCTATCTCATCGACATCTTTAAATTCGAGTAGACGTTTTTCAATAATGGCAATTTCTAGAGGAGATAACATAGATTGCTTTAATTTTAATAATTCTTTAACATCCTTCTCGTTTAGCGGATTTTCTTTAATAATACCAAAACGATAAGTATCTATTTTAAATAAAGTTTGACTAATAATCGTTGAGATACGATAAGTAGTAAGACCAGTTAAAGTACTAATTTCATCATAACTTTTATTTTCATTAATAATCATTCTTAATATATCTTTTTGAATAGGTGAAAGAATTTTGGTATCTATCGTCAAATATTTACCATATATATTTTTGTCTATATTAATAGTTTTTATTTCCCCATTATATAAAGTGATAGCATATCGACGAATTGTTCGAAGATCACTTAGAAATTTTTCATAATCAACATTAAGTTTTGAAGCGATTTCTTTAATTGAATAAGTTGGGCCATTAACCCCAAAATACATATCAAGTATTTTTATTCGTTTATCACCTAAAGCTTTATATTCGGTATCCCTAATGGAAAGATACATTTCTTTGGTAAAACTCATTTCGAAATATTTTAAAATAGAATAATAACTACGTTCTATTTTACTAAGTAATGATTCATGGTTTCTAATTAAATATGAATCAGGATATTTAGTAATAAAATCGTCTTGGGGAGCGGTATCAAAATAGTAACTTGCTAAATATGCTTTTTCTTCATCTGTTAGTTCATCAACTATTTTTAAGTAGCCTTCTTGTAATTTATCTTTAGGAAGAGTAGTATCTTTATGTTTATAATCAAACATAGCTAAATTGATATCAGCGATTACTTCTTCATCAGGTATATCAGAAGATTCAACACTTGCAAAATATCTGGTAATAAGTTTCTTCCCCCATGAATTTAAGTAATAGCCTTTTTCTTTAATATGCGTAAAAATTTCCTCTAAACTTAGATTTTCGTAATATTCAAGATAAGCATATGTGCTGTTTTCCTGATATAGATGACCTTCTTTGTTCATTGGCTTAATGTTGAAAATACTAGCACCATATGATATTTTCTTTTCACTTACAAAGGCTTTAAAGGCTTCTTGATCAGCACATTTTTGAGCTATTTTAAGACGAATTTGTTCATAAGAATTCTTTATTTTAGAAATTGGTTCTTTTAAATAATTGGCATAATCTTCAGCTGTATAATGGTATTTATCAAATATTTTTAAATATAAAATATCAGCTTCTAGTGGTGTTAAATCATCTTTAACATACAAGTAACGAATAATTTCAATAGGATTAAGGGGTTCGATTTTTAAACGTTTAAAATTTTCTTGTTCACGGCGACGAATTTCACCTATAGCTGTTTGGATTTTAGTACCATCATCCATCATATATGGTTTTATTTTTGCTAAAGATTTATTTTCAATTTGACGAATTCTTTCACGAGTTATATTAAAGTGGTGAGCGACGGCTTCTAAGGTTAAATTTTCTTCGTTTAAAATACGATGATAGATTATGTAATAAGCTATTGGAGATAAGAGATCTTTAATAGTTATAAATAGGTCATCATTATAAGATTTATCTATTATTTGGTCATAAGCAACTTCATAACTAGGAATAAAATTTTGTAATTCAGTATCTTCTTTATCGCCTATCTTTTGATCTATACTAATTGTATCACTATTTTGAGGATTTTTAATGCTTTTAAGTAAATGAGGGGTAATACCTAATTCTTTGCATATTTGTTCGTCATCTGGAAGTGGTTGGCCGTTTTTTTCGTGTTCTGTTACGTATTTTTCATATTTATAGGCTTGTTCTTGAAAATGAACTGGTTTACGAATAATGGAATTTTTATTATGAACAGCTCTTTGAATAAATTGTCTAATCCAGTTAGCTGCATAGGTTGTAAAAGCCCCTTGTTCAGGATCATAATCTTTAGTAGCTCTTATAAGACCTGCATTACCTTCACTAATTAAATCATCAAAGGATATGTATTGCGTACTTCCATAATATTTTTTAGCTAGATAAACGACAAATCTTAAATTACAATTTATAAGTTCTTCACGAGCTTCAGCAGAACCGTTTTTCATCTGGGTACCTAACTCTTTTTGACGTTCTATAGATAAGACAGGATATTTTTTGATTTCTTTCATATAGATGTCTAAAGCTGAGCTGGTGTAAGTTATGGTATTATCTTCAATATTGGTTTCATCAAAAAGGTTTGCTATATCTTCATTAGGATTATCGGCCATAGCATTGGCTCCTTTCTCTTTTTAAATTATTATAAACTTTTTTTCATTAAAGCTAGTTCCTCAGCAGCTATTGGCTGATTATTTTGATTATAAATATTTAAGGAATTAAGCATTTCAAATGTCGTCAATTCGTGTTTTAAAACTTTTTCGATGAGGGTTAAAACAAGAGTTGGATTAGTTTGATAGATATGGAATAAAATGATAGCATAATAGAAACTATTAAGGTATTGTCCTGATTTAGTAGCTAATAATTTATATAAGTCTCTTGTTTTACCACTGCTTTTCATAGATTCACGAGCATTTTGATAAAGCTCTTTGGATTCTACTAAAAATTGCATACGTTGATTAAGCCAAGCTTGGTATAAATCTTGATACGTCGAATGGACTTTTACCATTTCATAAAATAATGGGATAACATCACCTACTCTTTGGCAATCGACATATTCTTGGTAGTTAGTTTCTTTTAAAGCATGAAGATGTTCATGAGCTAAAAATATAGGTGATAGGGCATTATAAGTATCAGATAATTTATAAAGTTTTACATTACCATGCTGGTTAGTAATTTGGTTAGTTTGTTCATCTACTTGATAAGTTACATGGCATGTATACATCGCTGTGCTATGATAAGCGATTACACAGTTAGTATTGTCAATGATTTCACCTAGAGTTAAGGCAATATCAGCACCAAAAAGTTGGATATCATTAAGACTTTGATCAAATACTTTAGCAAGGGTTAGTGGTTTAAGGGCGAATGGATGA
>CANRLI010000033.1 GCA_947631475.1 uncultured Bacilli bacterium
TATTGGCATTTGGAAAATTTATGTATTGAAGATCTACTTCCTGAAACTAGTAAATATATCGTGGAGTAGGCTTTAGCATACTCCATTTATTTTTTATTATTTTTATGATATAATATTTATATAAAGAAAAGGAGTTGTTATGTTATGGCGTATAGAGGAGGTTCGTTTCTTAGTGAGTTTTATTGTGTGGAGTGTGGAAGAAAGGGAATTCCAATTTTAAGGCGGCCAAGTCAACAGCGGGAAGCAGGACATTTAAAAAAGCTATTTTGCTTAAATTGTCAAAAAGAAACTAACCACGCGGAAGTCCGCCCATTTGGTTCATACCACTATGAAGACTTTATTGAAGAGTTTGAAAAAGGAAGATTTGTTAATGGTAAGAGAATTCCAGTATCAGAATTAACGAAGTGTTCAAAAAGTAATTGTGATTATAATAAAAGTGGAAAATGCTGGAACTCAAATTATAGTTATGATTGTGGACATAGAGTAGGTAAGGAGGGCATATAATTGCAAACAATACAAATTTTTACAGATGAAGATAAAGAAATGTTAAAACAACCCCTTCCAGATAATCCTTGCAATCATCCGTTATGTGATGGTCATGCCGCGGAATGTTTTGGATGCGAAGAATATCATAAATATAAGGAAATAGTTAAACTTTATGAAGAGCGTGGCTTACTTCAAATAACATCTTACTATAAACGTATTAATAACATTTTAAAAGAAATAAAGAGATATGAAAAAGAAGTAAGGAGTTTGGCAAAGGAATTGCCTGATTTTTTACAAGAAAAGATAAAAGAAATGGAAGAGGAGGAATAATAGTATGTCAAAATTATATATAATGTGCGGGATTCCAGGTTCTGGTAAAAGTACCTGGATATTTAACCATCTTACTCCATATATAGATAGGCATGTATCAAGAGATGAAATAAGATTTTCTATGGTATCTGAGGATGAAGAATATTTCTCTAAAGAGAAAGAAGTGTTTAAAGAATTTAAACATAGAATAAATAGAGAATTAGGAAGCGGTTATAATGTATTCGCGGATGCTACTCATTTAAATAAAATGTCAAGAAACAAAGTAATCAGACAAATTATAGCCAAAGTTGATGAAATTGATGCTATAGTTATTAACGCTCCATTAGAGGTTGCATTAGAGAGAAATAAGAATAGAGAAGGCACTAGATCTTATGTACCAGAGGAGCAAATAAAAGATATGGCGAAACGTTTCGAAATGCCTGATTTTATAGAGGGATTTAAAAAAATCTATGTTGTAGACCCAATTACTGAAACTATAACAGTTAAAAAGGAGGAGTAAATGTGCCTGACATCTGGTTTACGAGTGACACTCATTTCAACCATGATAGATTGTTTATCTGGCATCCTCGCGGTTTTGAGAATGTAAGTGAAATGAATGAAGCTATTATTGAAAGATGGAATAGTATTGTAAAACCAAACGATATTGTTTATCATCTTGGCGATGTTATGTTAGGAGCGGATATGCAAGCAGGTCTCCGCTTAATATCTAAACTTAATGGCATCAAATATCTAGCCTATGGCAATCATGATACCGACAGCCGCGTTAAATCATTTGCTGCGAATCACTTTTTTAAAGACATCCAAATGGGATATAGAATTAAAGGTTCTGGTAAAAAACTTTTTATTGCAACTCATTATCCAACACTAGTTGCAAATGGAGAAGAGGACAAACCAATTTTTTCTATCCATGGTCATACTCACTCCAAAGATAAATGGAGTGAGGTATATCACGCATATAATATTAACATGGATGCACATGATTGTAGGCCCGTTAATATTGAAGATATTTGTTTAGATTTAAAAAATAAAAGATAAAAGGAGAAGATATAATATGGAAGTTTTGATGTTGATTATTGCTGCTGTTGCTATTATTACTTTTGCTATTTTTATAACTCCTGTAATGAATTTTACCTTAGGATATATTGCAGGAATCTTTGCAAAAATAACAATTGGAAATATCTTAGTTTCTGGTCTCGCTTTGTTAGGTATTCATATTTCTGTTGCTGCTATTCCGCTACTTTTTGGAGTATTAAATGTAATTGGTTCTTTTTTTAGAGGTTTTTCTATTAATAGACACTCTAGTGATTAATCACTAGAGTGTTATTTTTTTTATTTGGTCAAA
The DNA here is from genome assembly GCA_947631475.1 of uncultured Bacilli bacterium. Taxonomy (GTDB): domain Bacteria; phylum Bacillota_I; class Bacilli_A; order RF39; family UBA660; genus Coprovivens. The sequence continues at coordinate 2,159 of CANRLI010000033.1, forward strand.
AATAGTTAAAACATAAAATATATTTTTCAATAAGTGTAAGAATAATAGCTGAAAGGAAAAGACTTTATGAAAGATTTCTTTAAAGGAGTCATTTTTATTTCTCTATTAATACCGTTAATAGAAGGCATCATTTCTCTATATCAGCAAACAATGGAATTTCTTTGTGCTAAAATAGCTATAAAAACATATGAAATTCAAAAGACAATAACCAATGAAAAAGAAGAAGAAATAGAAACAAACGCAATTGGGTTTACTATACAGAGTTATGATGACGAAGGAGAATAGCTTATGGCAAGAAAATTTTATGACACCTGTGCACTCTTAAATGAACTCCATCATGCTTTTAGCGATGGAGATTTTTTTATTAGCATTATTACACTAAATGAACTAGAAAACATAAAAACATCTGCAACAAAAGATCAAGATACTAAATTTAGAGCAAGACGATTGTTAAGATTATTAGAAGAAAATGAAAGTAAATATACAATAATTCATTTTAACAAAGAAATATATAATGAACAATTACAATCTTTTGATTTTCTTCCTGATAATAATGATAGCAAAATTATTATATCTGCATATTTAGTTAGTTTAGAAAATGATATTGTTTTTATGACAAACGATTTAGCTTGCAAACAATTAGCAAAAGCAATTGGTTTAAACTGTGATTATGTTTCCAATATGGAATCTAATTATTGCGGATATAAGACTATCACATATAAAAATGATGAACAATTGTCTGAAATATATATAAATTTATATAATCCAGATTATGAATGGGATATTCTTGTAAATGAGTATTTAATTATTCAAAATGAAGATGGGCATATCATTGATAAATATAGATATACTCCAGAAAGAAAATTTGAAAAAATCCCTTATCTAGTATTTGATTCAAAACATTTTGGAAAGGTTAAACCAAAAGATGGTTACCAATTATTGGCAATGAATTGTATGACAAACAACCAATTAACTGTGATACGCGGGGCCGCGGGTACTGGGAAGAGTTATCTGGCTCTTGGGTATCTTTTTTCATTATTAGATAAAGGTGAAATTGATAAAATTATAATTTTCTGTAATACTGTCGCTACTCAAGGAGCAGCTAAGCTCGGATATTATCCAGGAGATAGGACGGAGAAGTTACTAGACGCGCAGATTGGAAACTTCCTTTCTAGTAAAATAGGAGATAGAGATGAGGTAGAAAGACTTATCAAAGACAGAAAATTAGAATTGCTTCCAATGTCCGACATCCGCGGCTATGATACCACTGGAAAACATGCAGGAGTTTATATCACTGAGGCTCAGAATATGGACATAGAATTAATTCGACTTTGTATTCAAAGATCTGGAGAAGATACACTATTTATTCTTGATGGGGATACAGAAACGCAAGTTGATTTAGATATTTATGCTGGTAATAATAATGGAATGAGACGAGTATCAGAAATCTTTAGAGGAGATTATAAATATGGAGAAGTAACCTTAAAGAAAATTTATCGGTCTCATATCGCAGAATTGGCGCAGTTATTGTAAAATTAATCTGCTTGGGCTGTAAATGGTCGCATTCTAAAACAAAAATAGGTTTTGGAATTTTTTAATGCAAATTTAGAAAAGGAGAAAATTATGGAATTTTTATTAAGTTATTGGTATGTTATAGTAGGCATCATTGCCATACTGATCGCCGCGGGAATTGCTATCTATCACTTTGCAAATTTAACTTCAAATGAACAAATTCAAAAGGTAAAAGAATGGCTATTATATGCAGTAACTCTTGCTGAAAAAGAACTTGGCTCAGAAATAGGCCAAGTAAAATTGCGTTTTGTTTATGATTTATTTATTACTAAATTCCCATATTTGGTTAAAGTTATTCCTTTTGAAAAATTTAGTCAATTAGTAGACGAAGTTCTTGGACAGTTTGAAGAAATGTTAAGTACAAATGAAAAACTTAAAGAATATGTAGGTTCTAAGGAAGGTGAAGCCTAATGGCTGAATTTAAAGTTATAGATGTTAGTGCCTGGAATACAAACGTTCCATACGCAACATTTGCGCAGCAAGGGGTGGAAGCCGCGATTATTAGAATTACTGAAAAAGGTAATAAAGTTGATTCTATGTTTGAAACTCATTATAAAGGTTTTAAAAATCAAGGATTAAAGATAGGAGTATATAAATATTCATATGCTTTATCTGTCGCGGAAATCGAACAAGAAGCTAAAGTTGTTGTGCAAACTTTAAATGGAAGAAAGCTTGATTATCCAATATTCTTAGACTTAGAATGGGACTCTCAGGCTAAATTAGGAGCGGCCGCGCTAACCAAAATGACTAAAGCATTTAGAAAAATTATTGTAAATGCAGGATATAAATTTGGTATCTATTGTAATGTAAATTGGCATGATAATATCTTAAAAGCTAGTGATTTACCTTATGACTGGTGGCTTGCCGCGTATCCATATAACGATAATGGCACCGTTCAAGAAAGATTAAGACCAAAAGTTAATTTTGTTGGTTGGCAATTTACATCAAAGTATAATGTAAATGGTAAAGTATATGATATGTCTATTTGGAATAAAGACTACTCTTCAACAGAGAAGGAGGAAACTCAAATAACTAAAGAACAAGCTATTAATACTATGATAGCAATAGCTACGAATGAAGTTGGCTATCTTGAGAAAAAGAGTAATTCTGATTTAGATAGTAAAACAGGCAATGCTGGATCTAATAATTATACGAAATACTGGAGAGATGTTTATCCAGCATATCAAGCGCAAGCATGGTGTGCAGCTTTCGTATCCTGGGTGTTTATGAAAGCATATGGATTGGATATGGCTAAAAAATTATTAAAACATTGGCCATATGTATATTGTCCAACGTTAGGTGGTTTATTTACAAAATATGCTAATCCTGAAGTTGGTGATATTGTTATATTCTGGCGAAATGGAGAATTTGCCCATACTGGTATTGTTACATATGTTAAAGGGGATTATTTTGAAACAATAGAAGGAAACACCTCTGGCGGATCTACTATTGTTCCTAATGGCGGCGGAGTGTGCAAAAAATCTTATTATAATTCTCAATTGCCTGGAACCAAATTCTGTCGCCCAGACTATTCTATTATTACCAATATTAATAACCCGACTGCGCCAACTAAAAATTATCTTTCTTTAGGAGACACTGGTTCAAAAGTAACAAAACTACAAAAAAATCTTAACAGTTTAGGATATAAAGGTAAAGATGGGAAGGAACTTACTGTTGATGGAGATTTTGGAGTAAATACTGATTACGCAGTTAGAGCATTTCAAAAAGCTAATAAGCTTTCAGTAGACGGCCAAGTCGGAACCGCGATTCAAGCAAAAATAAAAGAATTATTAAAAACAAGTACCACTACAGCAACAGAAGGCAATCAAAAAATAAAAGATGCACAAATTCATCTAAATAATTTTACTGGATCAAAATTAGAGATAACAGGAAAGAAAAATGCAGCAACTAAAAAAGCTTATCGCAAAGCTATCCAGATTGGATTAAATAAAGATTATAAGTGCGGGCTGGAGGTTGATGGTGAAATAGGGCCAGCTACAGAAGCTGCACTAAGAAAACATGTTGTTCGTTCTGGTTCTGTTGGATATTTAGTAACTGTTCTTGAGATTGGTTTATTATTAAATAAATATAATCCTAATGGGGTTGAAAGTCCAGGCTCTTTCGGCACTGGAGTCAAGACCGCGCTTGGCAAATTCCAAAAGGCTAAAGGTCTTACCGTAGACTATGAAGCTGGGCATGATACATTTATGGCTATGCAGAAATAATTAATAGGGAGATATTAAATCTCCCTATTTTTTTATTTTAACAAACTTTTTTACAAGTGGTCTTGATTTTCTTCAAAAAATATATTATAATATAGTTAGAATAGAAAATAACAAAGCTAGACAATAGCAAGGAGTAAGACAGAATGACAAATTTTACTAATCATTTCAAAAAAATCTGTAAACATAAATATTATGTGGGTAAATACTGCTTTATCGCGGGATTGCCGCTAAGAGGGATTACACACGATTTATCAAAATTTTCTCCAACTGAATTTATAGAAAGTATAAAATATTATCAAGGAGATCGTAGTCCTATTGATGCTTGCAAGGAAGTTAATGGTTATTCAAAAGCATGGCTCCACCATAAAGGACGCAATTCTCATCATTACGAATATTATCAAGATAATTTTGATAAAGGCGGAGAGGCACTAAAAATGCCATTTAAAGATGCTTGCGAACTTATTTGTGATTACTTAGGCGCTGGTCAGGCATATATGGGCAAAGATTTTTCTTTTCAAAAAGAATATCAATGGTGGTTAAATAAAAAATCAAAAGGAATTGCAATGCACCCACAAACACTTAGGTTTGTAGATTATGTATTGTTTTATTTAAAAACATATAATGACACTAGAATATTAAAGAAAAAGCACTTAAAAAGAATCTATAATAGGAGTTAAATTATGTTAAGGATATATACTGACGGAAGCTCACGCGGCAACCCCGGAGAGGGCGGATATGGTTTTGTTGTAATGGATGATAATAATAATATATTACATTACTTTACTAAAACAGAATCATTAATAACTAATAATCAAGCTGAATTAAAAGCTATTCTTAGAGCTATTGATTATACTCAAAGTCACAAAGAAAATACTTATTTAATTTATAGTGATTCCGCGTATTGTGTGAATATTTGCAATAATTGGATTTTCACTTGGGCAAAAAATGATTGGAAAAATAGTAAAAAGAAAACAATTGAGAATGTTAATTTAATAAAATATTTATATGAATATCTTATCATAGATTTTAATAATTTTCAAGTACTGAAAACTTCAGGCCATAGCGGGGTTATTGGTAATGAATTAGCTGATGCTCTTGCAACTAATAATAAGGATAAATTTTTTAATTTAATTAAAGAAAATAATATTACTAATAAAACTACTTGATTTTTTAATATAAATATGATATAATTTTATATGGAAAAATAAAAAGGAGAATTAATTTTGAATAATTTATATGATGAATCAAGCATAGAGTCGCTATCTCCGCTTGAATTTACTAGACTACGTCCAGGAGTTTATGCAGGAGATACTACATATTCTACTCAACTATTAGTTGAAATTATTTCAAATGCAGTCGATGAATTTAGACTAGGCCATGGGAGCCAAATAGACGTAACAATAGAGAAAGATGTCATTACCGTACAAGATTATGGCCAAGGGTTCATACCTAATTCATTTAGAGAAGACGGTAAAACAATTCTTGAAGCGGCTTTCAGTGTATTAAATACCTCTGGTAAATATAGAGAAGATGGTACATATGAAGGAACATCTCTTGGGAGCTTTGGTATAGGAAGTAAAATTACTACATATCTAAGTCATTGGTTAAGTGTATTAACCGTAAGGGATAGTCAATGGGAAGAAGTAAAATTTATTGAAGGAATTGCTGATTACCATGATGGTGGAGAAATATCAACACCATATGCTTTTACTGATAATGGAACAAAAGTATTAAATCTTCCTAATAATGGTACTATAGTAACATGGCAACCATCTGAAGAGTTCTTTACACATACAGAAGTAGAGATAAATAAAGTTAAAGAATTATTTAAAACTATTGCATGTTTATGTCCTGGACTTACAATTAATCTTGATAATAATGGAGAAAAGACTAACTATCATTCTTCAAAAGGTCTCAATGATTTAGTCGATGAAGCGGTTGCCGCGAAAGAGATTATTAACAATAGGTTTGATATGAAATTTGTTGATGGTAAAAATAAGATGGATATGGTTATGACATATACATCTAACTATTCGGCTACTATTGTTCCATATGTTAATACAGGATTAACTGAATCTGGTCCGCATATTACTCAAATTAAAACAACATTAACTAGAGAGTTTAATAAATTCTTTAGAGAAAAAAAGTGGTTAAAAGATAAAGATGATAATTTAACTGGCGATGATATACAAGAAGGTATGTATATTGTTTTTAATATAACTGCGCCAAATGTATCATATGATGCACAAGTTAAAAGTAGAATTACAAAAATTGATACAAAATTATTTATCCAAGCTTTAACCGAAAATCTTCAAATTTGGTTAAATAATAATGAAAAAGAAATTAAAACAATAGCAAATAAAGCTATTAATGCGCGGAAAGCGCGGGACGCCGCTAAAAAGGCGAGAGATGCAATTAGAAAACCTAAAGAAACAAAAAAACAAAAATTATTAAATTTACCTACAAAATTGGTTGATTGTTGGGGCAAGGATAGGAGTAAGTGCGAGCTTATGATAGCAGAAGGTGACTCCGCAGCCAGCGGTCTAATTGAATCTCGAAATGCAGAAATCAACGCAATATTTCCAATTAGAGGAAAAATTATTTCCGCATATAAAAACACTCCAGAAAAAATTTTTGCTAATCAAGAAGTGATTAATATTATTAAAGCGATAGGGTTAAATTTAGATGCTAAAACAAATAAACTTATTTATGACAAAAAGAAAATAAGATATGGCAAAATACTTTTATGTGCTGATGCAGATCCTGATGGAGCTAGTATTAGAAATCTTTTAATTGAAATGTTCTGGTGGCTATGCCCAGAATTAATATTGAATGGACATATTTATACAACAATGCCTCCTCTTTTTAGAATCACAACTTCTAAAAATGAATATATTTATTTAAAAGATGAAAATGAATTAAATAATTATAAAATTAAACATAAAGGAGAAAAGTTTTTAATTAATAGAAATAAAGGGTAAGAGACAGTCTGGCCCTTAGTTACCTTTCTCAAAACCATGAGGGTTAGAATTTTATTCTAGCTAACGAGGTAGTCTAAATCTTAAATTTTCGGTGAATTTGGGCGAACTAATATAATTTACTTAAAATAAAATTAATCTATAATAGAAAATTTAAGACACGATGATCTCGTGGGAAAGGAGATTTCTTAATGAGTATAGGAATCTATAAATATACAAATAAAATAAATGGTAATAGCTATATAGGTCAAAGTATTAATATTGAACAAAGGTATCAACAACATTTGTTTGATGCTAAAAATTTAGCAACAAGAAAAGGAACTGCTATTGATAAAGCCATAGCAAAATATGGCATAGAAAATTTTACTTTTGAAATATTAGAAGAATGTCCAAAAGAGCAATTAAACGAAAGAGAAAAATATTGGATTAATTTTTATGATACTTATAACAATGGTTATAATCTTACTTCTGGTGGTGATGCGGTACGAGGAGAAGAGCATGGTAGAGCAATTCTCACAGAAGCAGAAGTATATTTTATCAGAGATATGTATGCTAATCATATAGCAAGAAAAGAAGCGTATGAACAAGTCTCTTATACCGGGATTACCGAAAGAGGTTTTAAAAAAATTTGGGACAATGAAACTTGGATTGGCGTACATGATGATGTGTATACACCAGAAAATAAGGAATGGCATAAAAAAAATGTTGGGCATTCGTTAGATCAAGTAGGCTTATCTTCACTTGATAGAGCAATTAAACAAGATGAAATAGATCAATATATTCAAAAGTATAAAGAGGGATATAGCGTTAATGCAATAGCTAAAATGTTTCATAGAGATCATGGAACGGTATTAAAATATATAAACAATCCCACGGCAATAAAAAAAGTTAATTATAAAGGTAGAAAATTAAAAAATATAAATACAGGATTAACTTTTTCATCAATCTCTAAAGCAGCAAAATGGGCAGGCTGTGGAGCTACAACCTTAACAAGACATTTAGAGACAGATAAAACTGCGGGGACCGTTCCAGATACGCATGAATCAGCCATTTGGGAAGAAATCTCTTAGCCTGTATCGACTATCCCCTTTGTCGGGGAGTACAACTATTATTGGTACATAGTTGGAAACGGTAACCTGGCTTGATGCCAGAAGAAATAGTCAGTGCTTATGGAAACATAAGAAGAATATGTAGGCGAACAAGATAGTGAAGAACTTGCTAACGCTCTTATAAATGAAGAGACAAGGAATATTGCTCAAATTGTAGTAACTGATGAATTTGCCGCTAAACAAATGATAGAAATGCTTCTTGGAACATCTGTGCCACCTAGAAGAGCATTTTTGTTACAACATGAGAGTGAAGCAAACGAATCAGATTAAAGGAGAATGAAATTGAATACTATAGAACTAACTAAAGAATTATCTCAAAATTTTCTTGATTTCTCTCATGAAGCAAATTATCAAAGAGCTTTTGCAGATGCAAGGGATGGTTTAAAACCTGGACAAAGAGCATGTTTATGGGAGATGTATAAAAGAGGTTATAAAAGTTCAAAACCTCATGTTAAATCTGCAAAAATTAGCGGTGGCGTAATTGCAAATTGGTGGCCTCATGGAGATACAGCAATTTATGAAACTTTTGCTAGAATGTCCCAAAAATGGATTAATAATATTCCAGAGGTGGATTGGCATGGGGCAAATGGGTCAGTTCAAATAAGTGGAGAGCCCGCTGCAAGTAGATATACAGAAGCTAGATTAAGCAAGCTTGTTGAAGAAGGAATGTTATATAATATTAATAAAAATAACGTTCCAATGAAACCAAACTTTTCAGATGATGATGAGTGGCCTATTGTTTTTCCTGCAATTTTTCCTAGATTAATAGTTAATGGATGTCAAGGCATTGGATCAACTATTGCGAATGTATGGCTTCCACATAGTTTTACTGAAATTAGTGAAATTATAAAAAAATTTATAGATACCGGTAAAATTGATTATAATAATATCGCGCCATCTTTTCCTAGTGGAGGAATTATTATCAATAAAAATAATCTTTCTGATATTTATAAAACTGGGAAAGGAAAAGTAATTTTAAGAGGACGAGCAACAATTAAAGATAATTGTATAATTATCACAGAAATTCCGTATCAAGTTTATGTGGAACCATTAATTGATGAAATAAAAAAATATGCAATAGAAGAGGAAAATAGTGGAATTGAAAATGTTATTAACAAAAGTGGTAAAACTATTCATATAGAAATAGAATGTTCTAATAATCCCGCTCAAGTGCTAAAAAAATTATATGCAAAAACAAATTTACAAAAAAATTATAATGCTAATCAATATGCTCTAACAGATAAGGGTGTGCCAGCATTATTAACATTAGAAGATTATTTAAAAATTTATATAAAACATAATCTTAATTGTATAGTTAAAGAAACTCAATTTGATCTTAATAAAGCTAAAGCTCGTAAAGAAATTGTAGAAGGTTTACTAAGGGCATTACTTTCTATTGATGAAATTATTTCTTTTATTAAAAATAGTGAGTCATCTGCTACAGCTAAAGAGGGACTGATTACAAAGTATAATTTTACTGAAAATCAAGCAAAAGCAATTTTAGCAATGAGACTATCAACACTTGCAAAATTAGAAGGTATTGAATTAAATAAAGAAAAAGCTGAATTAGATAATACTATTGAAAAATGCAATAATATAATTAATAGTAAAGAAAATCAAATAACAATTTTTAAAAATAGATTAACTACTTTAGTTAAAAAATATGGCGACTCTCGCAGAACTGAATTAGCTCAAATCGAAATGCCAAAAGAAGAGAAAGAAATTGAGGAAGTCATTCCAGAAGATGTTGTTGTAATTCTTTCTCAATCTGGAGATATTAAAAGGATTCCGCGGAAATCATTTAGAACTCA
>CANRLI010000034.1 GCA_947631475.1 uncultured Bacilli bacterium
AGTCATAAAGTTTGCAACTTTATGACTGTTTTAGGGATTTAAAAAGCTAATGCGGGGAGCATTAGCTTTTGTCTTGGTTATGGATTTGGTTGATTAGGTTATCTATTTTGTTACCATAAGTAATTGAGTTATCGTAGATGAAACGAATGGTTGGGGTATGACGAATTTCTATACGATTAGCTATTTTGGTTCTTAGGTAACCGGCAGTATCATCATTTAGTTCTTTTTCGATTTCTTGATGGGTTTTATCAGAGATGGAAGTAAAGTAAACACGAGCTAAACCTAAGTCGTTAGTAACATCAACTCCGGTTATGGTAATGGTTTTTAAGATTGAATCATGAGCTTCTAAAGCACAGATAGTACTTAGTTCTTGAGCAATTTGGGAACCAATTCTTTTAAGTTTTATTTGATTCATTTTTTAACCTCAACTATTTCGTATATTTCGATGATATCGTTTACTTTGATATCTGAATAGTTTTCAAGGGTTAAACCACATTCGTAGCCTTTTTTAACTTCTTTAACTTGATCTTTTTCACGTTGTAAAGAAGATATTTTAGTATCGGTTATAACGATGCCATCACGAATTAATCGAGCATTAGCACCATTTTTGACAACGCCATCTGTAACATATGTTCCAGCAATGTTACCAACTTTAGAGAATTTAAAGATTTTTCTAATTTCAGCATTACCAATAATTTTTTCTTCGTATTCTGGGTCAAGAAGTCCTTTCATGGCTGCTTCCATTTCTTCTACTAGTTTATAGATAATGGTATAAAGTCGGATGTCTACACCATATTCTTTAGCTATTTCTTTGGTACTATTAGAAGGACTAACACAGAAGCCAAGGATTATGGCATTAGAAGCTTGAGCTAGAACAACATCACTTTCGGTAATTGTTCCGATACCACTTCTAATAACTTTTACTTTAACACCATCAACGTTGATTTTTTCTAAAGCATTTTTGACAGCTTCTTCGCCACCTTTAACGTCAGCTTTTAGGATAACGTTAATTTCTTTGGTATTGGAATCAATTGAAGCAAATAGGTTATCTAAAGATAAGGTTTGTTTTTGGAATTTATTTTCACGAGCATTAATGCTTCGTTTATCAGCTATAGCTTTAGCTTCGCTTTCGGTTTCAAAAGCCATAAATTTATCACCAGCAGCTGGGGTTGTTGATAAACCAGTTATTTCAACTGGAGTTGATGGACCAGCTTCAACAATAGAGTTACCTAAATCATCTTTCATAGTTCTAACTTTACCATAGGTCGTACCAACAACGATTGGATCACCAATACGTAAAGTACCATTTTGGATTAATAGGGAAGCAACTCCCCCGATGTTTTTATCCATTTTAGATTCGATAACAGTTCCTAAAGCATAACGATTAGGGTTAGCTTTTAAATTTTGCATTTCAGCAATAGCTAAAAGGGTTTGAAGTAATAAGTCTATTCCTTCACCACTTTTTGCAGAAATGTTAACAAATGGAACATTACCACCCCACTCTTCCGGAGTGATATTATGTTCAGCCATTTCCGTTCTAATACGATCTGGTTTAGCATCAGGTTTATCAATTTTGTTAACAGCAACTACGATTGGAACGTTAGCAGCTAGAGCATGGTCAATAGCTTCTTCAGTTTGTGGCATAACACCATCATCAGCAGCTACGATAATGATAACGATATCCGTTACACTCGCCCCACGAGCACGCATTTCTGTAAAAGCAGCATGGCCGGGAGTATCAATGAAGGTTATTTTATGACCTTCATGTTCTATTTGGTAAGCACCAATGGCTTGAGTTATACCTCCATATTCAGAATCAACTATTTTACTTTTTCTAATAGTATCTAGTAATGTTGTTTTACCATGGTCAACATGACCCATAATAGTTACAACCGGAGGACGTAAAGATAAGTCTTCTTCACGATCATTGGCAACAAATTCTTCAAAGTTAGAAACATCTTGTGTTTCTTCTTTTTTTAAAGTTTTATTGTAATCTAAAACAATAACACTAGCTGTATCATAATCGATAGGATTATTTAAGCTAAGCATTAAACCTAAACCCATTATTTTTTTAATTAAGTCAGTACCATTGATATTTAAAGCATTAGCTAAATCACCAACAGACATATTTTCTTTATATAAAATAACATTGTCTTCTTCGATATTACTCATTAGTTTTTCTTTATGTTTATACATTTCTTTTCTTTTAGACATGTATTCATCTTGGGAATTTTGAAGTTGACTTTTTTTCTTTAGTTTTTGTTTTTTATTAGTAGCACCAAAGTTGCGATCGAGATTATTAGATTCAACTAAGTCTTCAACTACTTCATCTATGGCATCTTCTTCTTCGTAATCAGTTTCACTATCTGTACTGATTAGGTTAATGGTATTATCAAGAATTATGATATCATCTTCTGATAGTTCATCATCACCGTTTTTAACATTTATGCCTAGTTCGCTACATTTTTTTAGGATTTCGGCTACTGAATGATTAGTATCAGTGGCATATTCTTTAACACTCATCATAATAACTCACCTCGTTTTTTCTTTCTTTATTTTATTATATTTAACATTTCATCATAGATATAATCAGGGATTGGAACTTCAAGTATTTTTTCTAAAGCTTTGGTCGTACGAGCTTTATTAATAACTGAAGGATCTTTTTTTAGATAAGCACCACGACCATTAGCTTTGCCTGTTATATCAACTTGAACATTGCCTTGTTTATCACGAACAACTCTTATTAAGTCTTTTTTTAAGGTTTTTTCTTTGGTTATAACACAAGTTCTTTCAGGTAATTTTTTCATTAAAAAGACCTTCTTTCTTAGTTATTGCCTTCAGCGTTAACTTGATTAAGGGTTTTTACTTCTATTTTGTATTTGGTTAGTTTTGAAGCTAGTTTGATATTTGTTCCTTTTTTACCAATGGCTAATGATAGGTTTTCATCGTTAACGATAGCTAAGGCTTCTTTTTTCATAGGATCAGTAATAGTTACTATGGCATCTTTAGCAGGACTTAGAGCATTTTTAATGTATTCAGCAGGATCGTTATTGTATAAAATGATATCTACTTTTTCCCCATTTAGTTCTTTTAGAATAGAACCAATACGTGAACCTCTTTCGCCAATACATGCTCCAATGGCATCTATTCTTTCATCGGTTGATTCAACAGCAACTTTACTTCTTATTCCAGCTTCACGAGCAACCGCATGTAAAATTATAGTACCATCAGCTAGTTCAGGTATTTCTGATTCAAATAGTCTTTTAACAAAACCATAATGTTTTCTTGATAGTAGAATTAATGGTCCTTTAGTATTAGCTTCTACTTTAGTTACATAGACTTTGATGTTAGAACCCATTTTTATTTCTTCGCCAGGAATCATTTCTGATTTAGGAAGAATGCCTCTTGTTCGACCTAGTTCAACATAGTAATTACGAGAATCTTCCATAGCTAAAGTACCAATAAGCATTTCATCTTGTTTATCAGCAAATTCATTAATAATAGATTCTTTTTCAGCTTCTCTTATTTTTTGCATAATTACTTGTTTAGCAGTTCCTGCCGCAACACGTCCAAAGTCTTTTGGTGTAACTTCCATTTCAATAGTTTCCCCAACTTTAATATCCGGAACTATTTCTTTAGCATCATCTAATAATATTTGAGCATCAATATTAATTGCTGGTGGAACATCTACTTCGTTACCTTCTTCATCAACAGTTGTTTCTCCTTCATCTATTTCAGGAACTACTACAAAGTAAGAAAAAACTTTTATTTCACCGGTAGTACGATTAATATCAACTCTAACATTAGTTTTTGAACCAAAGTTTTTCTTATAAGCAGTTGAAAGAGCTAATTCCATTGCTTCAAAAACAATATCTTCAGAGATACCTTTTTCAGCTGTAATATTTTTAACAGCTTTAATAAATGCTTCTGGATCCATATGTCCAGTTTCTTCAACGACACTCTTTTTCTTGGCCATTTTAAACACTTCCTTTTTCTTTACTAACTATATCTAAGATATATGAATCATCAATTAAGTCTAGTTTATCTATTATAGGATTAATAACATCAGTAGCAGCGACAATTGTATCTAAATCAATACCATTTACTTTATCTAATTCAATTCTTAAGAAGTTATAATTACCTTCTGTTTCATAGACAATATTATCAACTATGATATCCATTTCATTCATTGGTCCAGTAATAGCATTCCTTATTTCTTCAATTATTTTATTCATGATTCACCTCTTAAATTAATAATAAAAGTGGGATATTACGCCCACTTAAATCTGATATTTAAATTATAACATAAAAAAAATATTATGCAAGATTTTAATTGAGATGTCATCTTTTTTGTAGTAATATTATTTATATGAAGATAAGGAAGGTAGCAAATGAAGAAAAGTTCAATGATTATTATGACTTTACTTTTTTTACTTTGTTTTACTTTAAGTATTTCATCTTTATCGATGAGTGCTAGAGTTAGTGATAATGATTGTTTATCTGATTATGGTAAAGAAGGTTCTAGATTTGATACTAAGAATTATCTTAATTCTTTTGATGTAGTTGATTTTGCTAGTAAGGGTCTTAATACTTTGGATATTAATGCTATTAATTATCCAAGTAATAGTATTGCTATTGCTAATAGTAGTTTTGTGATTAGTGATGAGTTATTAACAGAGATGAATATGATTATTAGGGATTATGGAGTAAGTTCTTCTTTTTATGTAATAGATTTAGATAGTAATATGTCAATTGCTTATAATGTGGATAATAAGTATGAGACAGCTAGTTCGATTAAGGCAGTTTATGCTTTGTATATTTATAAGGAGATAGCTAAGGGGAATATTGATCCTAATAGGAAGATTGTGTATGAGGAAAGGTATTATAATAAGGGAACTGGGGTGGTTAAGAATAGTGATTTTAATACGGAGTTTACTGTAAGGGATTTAGTTTATTATTCTTTGTATGAGTCAGATAATATAGCTTATGAGATGTTACATGGTACTTTTGGGGTAGCAGGATATAATGAGATGTTAAGAAATATTGGAACTAAGGAGTTATATTTAACAGCTGGTAATCCATGGGGATATAATTCACCGCGTAGTGCAGCTTTAATTTGGCAAGAACTTTATAATTTTTCCATTTCTAGTAGTGAGGGAATTGAGTTATTTAATATTTTAGCTAATGCTAAGTATAATTATTATAAGGAAGTAAGACCTGATTTACAAAGTGCTGGTAAAGCAGGATTTGCTAGTAAGTCAGTATTACAAACAGGAATTGTTTTTGATAAGCATCCATATATATGTATTGTCATGGCTAATCGTGGTGGACAAATCGGAGCTTATACACAGGTTATTAAGTTAATTGATGTTATAGATAAGGTTATGCAAGAGTATTATGGTTATTTAGAAGATAAGTAATAATTTATTTATCTTTTTTATTTGATGTAGCCATTTTGAACTATTTTGGTTTCATTAATGACTATAAAGGCTTTAGGATCTATTTGTTTGATAACTTGTTTTAAGGAATTAAGATATTTACTATTTAAGGTAATAAAAAGAATGCTGGTATTGGTGTTTTTATAGTTTTCTTTGGTATTAACTACTGATACACCAAAACCAGCATTACGTATTTTATTTATGTTGGCTGTAGTAGCTTTGGAAGTTATTACTTCAATACTTATTAAGCCATTGATAAAGGTTTTGGAGATAAAGGTTCCAAAGATGGTCCCAACAGCATAACCACTGGAATAGGATATAACAATCCATAAGCTATTAATTTCTGTATTTAAAGCTTCTTGAACAACTAAAAACCAAATAAAGATTTCAAAAAAGCCGATTATACCGGCTAAGATAGTGTTACCTCGTACTGAGTAATTAGTTCTAATAGTTCCTAAAGAAACATCCATGATACGAGCAAAAAATATTTTTAAACATAGTAAGAATAATTCCATTATTTAGCTCCTCTTTAATATTATTATTAATATTATAGCCACAAATATTAGAATTATAAAAACAATTGCTTTACCAATTTTAGTATTATCGGTATTTTGAGGATTACTTTTATAAAAACCAGTATCTTTGTTACGATACATATTCCATTTTGGATCAAGCATTTGTTTCATTTCTTTTAATTGCGTTACAGGAATCATTCGACCACACTCAGGACATACGCCTCCTTTAGTTGGTAAAGCAGCTCCACAATATTTACAATTCATATTATTCACCAAGATTATTTTATCATGAAAAAAGATTAAGAGCTACTTAATCTTCATTATATTCTTCAATAAAGTTTTTACTTTTATGAGGTTCTTCTTTTAGTAAGTTATTAAAGTCTTGTTGACGAAGAGCTTCATAAAGCATAATAGCTACGCTATTAGATAGGTTTAAAGCTCGTACTTTATCAGTCATAGGAATACGCATACAATTAATTATATGAGGCTTTAAAATAGCTCTAGGTATACCTGTAGATTCTTTACCAAAGATAAAATAAATATTTTCTTGAGGATTACTATAATCGAATGATGTATGAGGTTTATGACCATATCTTGTGAGGAAGTAAAATGTCCCCTTCCCTTCGTTTTGTTTTAGAAAATCTTGCCAGTTTTCATAAACTGTATAATGACAATTATCGATGTAGTTAACACCACTTCTTTTAATATATTTTTCTTCTAAAGAAAAACCTAATGGTTTAATAAGATGTAAGTAAGTATTTGTGGCAACACAAGTACGCATTATATTACCAGTATTACCTGGTATTTCTGGTTCAAATAAAACAACGTTAAGCATAGTCCCTCCTAAAATAAATAAGACCTATTGGTCTTATTCTTTTTTGATATTATTACGATCTAGTAATTTTTGAAAATCTCCAACATTCATTATAGTATTATTATCTTTAGTAATTATATCAACAGCAACACCATTATTAAAGTAAATAATGGTTGGAACATTAGTTATTTTCTTTTCTTGAAGATTTAATGAATCATTTATTTTATCTAGGTAATTTGATTCATCTTTAATTTCCGTCATATTTAAGTAATATATATTATCATTTAAATGATATTCATTAATTATAGGTTTAAGATCCTTTTCCATATTATAAATTTCTTCAGAACCAGTATAACTTACATATACGAAGTATTCATTAGGAACTTCTGAAAATATTGCACTTACTTCATTTAGATTGGTTATTTCATTAGAAATAACTTTTTCTTTAACTAGGTATGAGATAGAAACTCTATTTTCATTTACTACTTTATACCAAGCAAAAGCATACCATGCTAGTAAAATAATTATAACAACTACAACAATAGCAAGAATATAATTTTTTAAAGGAACGTATCTTTCATTCTTTTTTATATTAGTCATAGCCTCTTATCCTTTCTACATTTATATTTTAACACATATTAATGTTTAATGCAAAAGCTATTTTTATTGGGTTATTATACTATATGCAAATATTTTATAAACATATTATATTTTAGGAGGAAAGAATATGTTTTTTGAAGATATAATTTTTGATTCTAGTATGAAGAATAATGTCAGTGATAGTAATCCTAGTTTATTTAGTGAAAAAGATGGTTTTATGTATGGAAATATGTTTAAGAGTTTATATACTCCATATAAGAATTATCGTGTAAGTAAGTTGGATGCTGCTAGTGATAAAGGTGAATTGATACTTAAGATATATGAGTATGATTTTGCTTTGAATGATTTGTCTTTGTATTTAGATTTACACCCTGAGGATGATAGTGTATACAGGTTATTTAGGAAGTATACTGAGGAAGCTAGAAAGTGTGTGGCCATGTATGAGAAAAGGTATGGACCATTAGAGTTAACGGAAAGTGATTATGAAAGTTATATGTGGGATAATGGCCCTTGGCCTTTTGAGGGAGGTAAGGTTTAATGTATAAGTATGTTAAGAAGTTAAATTACCCTATTGATGTTAAGAAGAAGGATTTGAAGATGGCAAAGGCTTTGAATACGCAACTTGGTGGTGCTAATGGTGAATTGGCAGCAGCTTTACGTTATTTTTGTCAAAAGTTTACAATGCCAGATGATAAGGGAAAGGCTTTGCTTAATGATATAGCTTGTGAGGAATTAGGTCATGTTGAAATGATAGCAACTATGGTTCATCAACTTATTAAGGGAGCTAGTATTGAGGAATTGAAAGCAGCTGGTTTAGATTGTTATTTTGCAGATCATGGTAAAGGAATTTATCCAACAGATGCTTCAGGTGTCCCTTTTACGGTAATGTATTTTGCTAGTACAGGAGATACTTTAGCTGATTTATCGGAAGATATGGCAGCTGAAGAAAAAGCTCGGGCTGTTTATGAAAATTTAATTGATTTAACAGATGATGAAAGTTTAATAGGTCCTTTACTATTTTTAAGACAAAGGGAAATAGTTCATTTTAATAGATTTAAAGAATTATATGATTATTATAAGAAGAAAAATTTAGAAAATAATTTAAAAGATCCTAGAATGTTTTAGGATCTTTTTGATAAGTTAAAGTAAGTTTGTGAAGGCTAGTAACGACGTTTAGATAATCTTGTTGAGTAAAAAAAGTATTATGTAATAAGCATGGAATAAGTAAATCGATATTTTGATTTACAGCTTCAAAGTTACGTAGAAATTTAGGACGTGAGATAGTTAAAGAACCGATAACGTAGCAATCATGAATAACAGGTAATGTTTCATTAAGTTGTTTAACGATAGGTGATGACGTAATGTTGGTAATACGAGTTCCCTTAGGATTAGGCAGATATAGATAGTTAGCGTAATGAGGTAAATAACTATCTAAGGCAGTATCTGGTAAAGGAAATCTTTCTTCTTTAGTAACGTCTTTTTTTAGAAGATTGTTAACTGTGGCATATTCTTCATCTATTTGTTGATATATTAAGATTCTTTTTAAAGTGTTTAAAGGATTAGTCGTCTCACAAATACTTATAAAGAGATTTAGTAAATGGTAATCATTTTCAATTATTAAATCATAGATAGGTAGATATTCATAGTGACATAGGAGGAAGATAAAGTTATTATGACTCATTTGATAGTTATTTAGGACACTTAAAATATCTTTAATTTGAGCCGGTGTTTTAAGTAGAAGTTGATCACTATAAAAAATATTATTAAAATCAAGATAAGGCTTTAGGATTTGATAGTTAGTAACTAAATCATCAAAACGACTAGCTAATAGGTCTATATTATGAGCTAAAGTATCTTTATTTAGGACATGGTTGTTTAAGAAAAACTGCATTTTATCTAATCGTTCTGGTGTTAAAGTAAATAAAAGATAACTATATTCATTAAATATTTGATATAAAGAAATATTTAGGGAAAGAAGAAAGTCGATAATTGATAAGACTTCTTGATAATTTAGTTTTGTATCTATGTTATGTAGTAATTCTTGATTTAAGGAATTAGGATCAACCCCTTTTTGATAAAGCATCATAATTAAAGGATTAGCATATACAATAGCTTGTTTTTTTTCAAGTAATGTTTCTAATTCTTGATAACTTTTTTGTTGATTACATTCAATAATATGATATATTTCTTCAAGAAGATCTAATTCAAGGTAACGACGCCATTTATCTGGTATTTCTTTTAAGTCAAGGATGGAGCCATCATCGACTTTAACTTTGACTTCTTTAGTATATTTAGTTTTATGAAGAGCAACATCATTAGCATACTTGGCATATTCAGATAAATCAGATATTAGTTTTTGCAAAGAATTAAGATGTCTAAAGATGGGATGACTAAGATATAATTTATTAATTTTAGATTGTTTTAGTCTTTTTTCTTGATTAGAAGAATTTATTTGATTAACTTTATTTTTTAAATCAAGGAAGTAATATAATATGACAGAAATAAAGTTTGTCTTGTAATTAAGAAATTCAAGAGGTAAGCCAAGATCATTTAAAAAAGTATAAAGAGCAGCTTTATTTTGATCTTTTTTACTATGTTCCGCAATGATATTACTCAAATCTTTTTGAACGTTATCAAATTGCCAATTATTAATTGTATCGCGTAGTTTAAAGCAGATTGCTTGCGCTTGGTTATATGTTGTTGTATTAATGTTATCAAGAAAGAAACAAAGAAGAAAAAACTGGTAGTTTTCAATTCTTAGGAAGGAAGTTTTATCTGCTTTATGGGATTTATTAATTATTTGATCAAATAAATTTTTAACGTCTTGTTCACCAATTCCCTGTAAAGATTTATCAAAATCAGCCATATTTTTACTAATTATTTCGTTTAAACGCGTTATTTCACTCATGATAATCACCTACTTTTTTAAGAAGAGTCATATCATTTTCTAAGAAGGAATTAATTTGACCAATTAATTCAGCTTGTTCAATATGAAAATCAGGATTAGTAAAGTTTTCTTTAATGTATTCATAACTAGTATAAAAGCGTCTTTGAGCCTCGTCATATTCATTAGTTATTTTACTACTCTTTTGTTTGTCTTTAAAAAATAAAGATGTTATGTATATTAGATTGTCTTTAATAATATAAAGTATTCTAAGACCATTAGGATTACGATATTCCGCAACGTGTTCTTTAGTACTTTCGATTGATTTTAGGTCTTTAGTTTGTAGAAAGTATCCAGCAATGATTTTATCAAAAGCATTTTTTATTTCTTTACTACGTTCTTTATAAGAGGTAATATCATCGAGTAAGAAGGAACTATTTTTATTAGGAACAATAATAATATTAGAAATAGCTATAGGTGGTTCTTGTTTAGGAGTAAGAGTTTCTTTATAGGTTGTTAAAGTTTTTAAGATATTTAGATATTCTTGAAGAGAATCTTGTTTAGAAGAAATATCGGCTAAAGGGTTTTGGGATATGGTATTATTAATATCTTCTTTAAGGTTAAGGATGGTTTTAAAGAAGTGTAATTTAAGACGGATAAGGTCTTCTTTATTCAGGTTTTTTAGAAAAGATTTTAATTCTTCTTGGTTGGAATAAGTAATGAATTCTATAGCTTCTTGGAGATTCTTTTTTTCGGGAATAGTTGACAGTTTAGGAGATATTGAAGGAGTAATTGAGGGAGTTTTTTGTTCTACAAGGGGTTTAGCATTATTAATAAGTTGATTTAAAAAATTAATTTCTTTTTCTTGCCATTTAATATAGTTTTGGTTATTGACAGTAACAACGTGTAAACATTCGATATATTCTATAAGAGAGGGAGATTGTATGTGTTTTAAAATATAGTCTTTAGATGAAGTAATAAAGATATCATCTTGGTTAACAGCGGCAACTAATTTATCAATATAATCCATATTATCCCTTCTTTTCTTAATTTTATTATAATGATAGCAATTTATTTGTCAAATTTAGAAGAAGACATAAAAAAAAGACCTTTATGGTCTTTACAGACTGTTGACAAATAGGTAAAATAAATTACTTATTTGTCTTTTATTTTGAAAAATTTTAGATATTATTGAAAA
>CANRLI010000035.1 GCA_947631475.1 uncultured Bacilli bacterium
AGTCATAAAGTAGTAAACTTTATGACTGTTTTTTAGTTTTCTAATTTAACACTGACGGTTTTAGATACACCAGATTCTTGCATAGTTATTCCATATAAAGCATCTGCATATTCCATAGTTCTTTTTTTATGGGTAATAATGATAAATTGGCTTTTTTCTTTACAAGATAATAAGTAGTTACCAAAGATATCAACGTTGGCTTCATCTAAAGCTGCTTCCACTTCATCTAAAATAACAAAGGGAACTGGTTTAACATTTAAAATAGCAAATAATAAAGCGATAGCTGTTAAGGTTTTTTCGCCTCCTGATAATAAAGCCATTGATTTTAATTTTTTACCAGGAGGAATTGCCGATATTTCAATACCTGAATTTAAGATATCATCGGGATTAGTTAATTCTAAGATTCCTTCGCCGCCTTTGAACATTTTTCTAAATGTAACTTTAAATTCTTCTTTAATTAGATTGAAAGTCTCAATAAATTTGCTTTTCATAATTTCATCCATTTCAGATATTACATTTAATAAGCTACTTACTGATTCTTCTAAATCATTACGCTGATTAGTTAAGAAAGTATAACGTTCGTTTATACGATCATATTCACTTATACTTCCCGTATTTACTTCACCTAAAGATTTAATTTTAGCTTTTAAATTACTAACTGTAATTTTAGCAGTATCATAATCAATATCTAGATGATATGATTCTTTAGCTTTTTCATAAGTTAAACTATAGTTTTCATTTAAAGTAAGAAGTAAACTATCTAATTTAACATCCATTTTACCTAAGTTAATTTCAGCAAGTTTTAATTCATTTTGTTTTTGGGTAATTTTGCTATTCATATCACGATAAGTTTTTTCTAAAGCATTTATTTCATCATTTAAATTAGTTTTAGCATTTTTTAATTTATGCAATTCTTTTAAAAGATTTTCTTTTTGAGCCATCTTTTCATAATAAGTATTAAGAATAGTTTCTAGTTCTTGATCAAGAGCATTATTTGTTTTATTTTCTGTACCTATTAGTTCATTATTTTTATTATTATATGATGATTTTAAGTCATTTAAGTAGTTATCTTTTAAGTTATATTGTTCAGTTAGAATAATTATGTCTCTTTGATTTTCTTCGATTAAATTAGCATTATTTTGAAGTTCTTTATTAAGGTTATTTAAATCGTTTTCTAATTTAGTTAGATGATTTTGTTTAGTTATTAATTCTTTGTTTAGAGTTTCTAATTCATATTTTTGAGAGAATAGACTGGTGGTGTTTTTAGCTATTCCACCAGTTATAGCTCCCCCACTATATTGTATTTCACCAGCTAATGAGACTATTTTGTATTTATAGTTAAGTTTTTTACCAATTTGATTTAATGTATCGATATTATCAACTACTATAACATTCCCTAGTTGGTTATAGACAATACTACGATATTTTTCATCATATGTAACAAGAGATTCAGCAGTACCGATATAACCTTCAATATTTTTAATTTGTTCTAAGTCTTCAAATAAGACATGACGAGGATTTATAATAGAAATAGGAAAGAAGGTTGCTCGACCTAGTTTATTATCTTTTAAATAATTGATGGCTGCTTTAGCACTTTTTTCATCATCAACTACTATAACATTTGTATTAGCTCCCAGAGCTGTTTCAATAGCCGTCATATATTTAGAGGGAACGTTAATTAGTTTACCTAATATACCATGAATACCTGTAAGACGTATGTTATTAATAACATTTTTAACACTATAAGGAATTTTAGTATCGTTTTTAAGATTGTCAGTTAAGATATCTATTTGATTATTTAATGACATAATTGCTTTATTTTGAACATTATATTCATTATTGATAGTTAACCAATTTTTTTTAGTTTCATCATTTATCTTGGTTAATTCCATAACTTTTAATTTTTTTATTTCTAGTTCTTGTTTTAAGTCATTTACTTCCTTAGTAGTAGCTTCTATTTGATTATTTAGATTTAATATATCTTCTTTTAGGGTAATGATGTTTTGTTTTAAGACATTGTCATCTACTTCATATTTTTGACGTTCAATGGTTATTTGTTTTTGACTTTGTAATTCAGCTATTTCATTAGTTAATCCTGTTATTTCGTTATTTTTTTGCTCAATGTCAGTATCTAGTTTTAAACTATCTAATTTTAGTTTTTCTACTTTGGATGAACCTGTGTTATTGGAAGAAGAAAGGTTTAAAACTTCATCGTTTAATGTTTGAACTTGTTCTTTAACACTAAGATATTCTTCGTTTATTTTTTCTATATCGGTAGCTATTAAAGCTACTTCAATGTTTTCTAAATCAGCTTTATATTCTAAGTATTGACGAGCTTTTTGGGCTTGTTCTTCTAAAGGAGTTAAAGTAATTAGAAGTTCATCGATTAAAAGATTGATTCTTTCAAGGTTTTCATTAGTCCGATCTAATTTACGGAAAGATTCTTCTTTACGTTTTTTATATTTTAAAACTCCCGCGGCTTCTTCAAAAATTATTCGACGATCTTCGGGTTTATTATTAATAATATCAGCTACTGAACCTTGAGAAATAATATTAAAAGACTCTTTTCCTGCTCCACTATCTAAAAATAAGTCGGTTAAGTCTTTTAAACGGACTTTGGTATTATTTATATAGTATTCGTTTTCACCCGTTTTATAAACTACTCTTTTGACTTCTAACTCATTATATTCACTATTTAAATAATGATCACTATTATCAAAAACAAGACTGACACTAGCACGAGAGTTAGCAGGACGGGAAGCAGAACCAGCAAAGATGACATCAATCATTGAAGAATCTCCACGTAAGGCTTTAACAGATTGCTCACCTAAAACCCATCTTACGGCATCAACGATATTACTTTTACCAGAACCATTAGGACCAACTACTCCAGTGATACCTTTATTAAATTCTAATTCTATTTTATCAGCAAATGATTTAAAACCATTAGCTCTTATACATTTTAAATACATCTAAACCACCTTATTTTGCTTGTTTATTATAAGCATCCATAGCAGCACGTTGCTCGGCTTCTTTTTTAGATTTACCTTGACCATGACCATAAATAATATCATCTATTACAACTTCTACTTCAAACGTTTTATCATGAGCAGGACCACTTTCTTTAACTAATCTATATTCTAAACAACTTTTAGAAGTTTGAACTAATTCTTGTAATTTACTCTTATAATCACCTAAGAAAACTTCATGATGTTTAATATAAGGAACAACTACTTGATCAAATAAACTTTTAGCAGCAGCTAAACCTTGATCAATATATATACAACCCATAATACTTTCAAATATATCAGCAATAATAGTTTCATTAATATTATTTAATTGACCATGTCCTACTCTAATATAAGGTTTATATTTAATAGCATCAGCATACTTAGAACAAGCACTTTCACAAACATAAGAAGCTCTTGTTTTACTCATATCACCTTCAGATAAGTCCATATTATTATAAAGATAATCACTGACTAAGATTTGTAAAACAGCATCCCCAAGAAATTCTAATCTTTCATAATTTTCACAATTATGTTCATTAGAATAAGAAGAATGAGTTAAAGCACGAAGTAATAAATCTTGATTATTAATTTTAATACCATATTTTTCTAAGAAATTCATTTTAGTCACCTATTTCATTATAACAAATTATATAATTTTTGACTAGGACTGTCATTACTTATTATTTTTTAATAATAAAAGTAAATTTACAAAAATTATAAATTATAGTAAAATTAATTTGTTAAATAGTAATTAAGGAGGACTTATGAAAAGAAAAATTATTTATTTATTAATATTAAGTATTATATCATTAACTTTAACTACTGGTTGTTTTGATGGAGATGAGTTAGAGGGTTCTAAAATAACGACTACTGTATATCCTATTGAATACATAGTTAAAAGATTATATAGTAATGGTGAGATTAATAGTATTTATCCAAATGATGTAAATATTAATGAATATAAGTTAACAGATAAGCAAATTAATGATTTTAGTAAAGATACAACATTGTTTGTATATAATGGATTAACTAGTGAAAAAGAGATTGCTAAAACTTTAATAGATAAGAATAAAGATATTCAAATTATTGATGTATCTTATGGGTTAAAGTACAAGTATGGAATTGAAGAATTGTGGTTAAGTCCAAATAATTATTTAATGTTAGCTAATACGATTAAGAATAATTTAGAGGAGTTAAGTTCTTCGAAGTATGCAGCAGAAAATATTGAGAAGAATTATGCTACTTTGGAAGAGGATTTATCTTCTTTAGATGCCGAGTTAAGAAATTTAGCTAAGAGTGCCCAAAAGAATAATACAGCGACGATTGTGGTAGCTTATGGGGCGTTTGGTTTTTTAGAAAAATATGGTTTTAATGTAGTTAATATATCTAGTGAAACAAGTATTACAACAGCTATTAAGAATAATTTTAAGAATAATACATATAAGTATGTTTTTGTAGATGATAAAGATCATGTAGCTGATAGTATTAAAGATTTAGTAGATAATTATGATGTACAATTAGTGGAAATTAAGACAATGACTACTTTGACTGATGATGAAAGAAATAATAATGATAATTATTTGACGATTATGCGAGATTTTATATCTAACTTATCTAATATTGTTTTGAAATAATAAAAGAAATTCTATGGGGAATTTCTTTTATTATTTAGTTTATGAATGAAGTTAGTTAGGGGATTAAGATGTTTAACTTGAGGAGGTTGAAATTTGATAATTAGATATTGACTATGAGTAATTATTTGATAAGGAATATCGGGATAGTCTGGGTATTGGTGTTCAATGACATATTGGATTGCGTTTTGCAAAAATGATTGATCATAAGATTTTAATGGTTGATTATGGGGAGCTTGTAAAAGAAAGTAATTATCATAAATGGTACTTGTAAAGTATAGATTGTTATCGTTATTAGATAAATTGATTTTCTTACTAGGAATTAAAGGTAAATTATAAGGTAATTTATGGTATTTAAAAGCTAGAATATCTCTTAGTTGTTCAGCACGATATTCGTTAATAATGGCTTCTTTATCAGAATCACTTACTAAGTTATGATAGATAGATAGTAAATAATTTTCAATATTTAGAGGATCTTGATATTGGTATGTGTTAAAAGAAACAAGACATTTATTTTCAGCCATTTTTAAGATAAGAGGATTATTAATCATAATAAAGTCTGTATCTAAATAACCTTTATTAATTAGTTTAGAATAGGAATTTAATAATTTAGGGCTTTGATAAATTTGTGCTAAAAATAAAACATCACGAACTTGAATATATTTTTTTTCATTGTATGTTATTTTCATTTAGTATGCTCCTTAGATTGTTTTATATTTTTTTGAAAACCTATATTAAAATATCACATAATTATATTTAAAACAAGAAAAAAAGATTACTGATAATCTTTTAAAAATTCTTGATATAATTTTTCACATTGTAGAGAATCCATTTCTTCTTTGTTTTGATATGGATATTTGATGTTAAGGGTTTGATATTTTTCACTACCTAGTTTATGGTATGGTAGAAAATCAATTCTGGTAACGTGTTTAATGTTTTCTTTAATAAATTTGCTTAAGGCATGGATATATTGGGAATTGTCGTGAATTCCAGGGACGATGACTTGTCTTATCCAAACTTCAACATTAGACTTATTTAAAGCAGTAAGAAATTGACAATATTGGGTAAAATAATCACGATTAGTAATATCTTGAAAACCACTTTGGGTAAGATGTTTAATATCTAGTAAGACAAGATCGATATATTTAAATAATTCTTCATAATTAGCTTTGGTGATACCGGCTGTATCAAGTGCAATATGAATGTTTTCTTGTTTTAGTTTTTGACAGGTTTCTAAAAGAAAATCGTATTGACATAGTGGCTCACCACCCGAAAAGGTAACGCCACCATTATTTTTAAAGTATGGTTTATTACGTAGGACTTTTTGGACAATTTCATCACTAGTATAGTTAAGTGGTCCCATCTGCCACATTTCAGGATTATGACAATACTTGCATCTTAGAAAGCAACCATTTAAAAAGATAACTGTTCTTATACCTGGGCCATCCACGAGACCAAAGGTTTCGATTGAAGCTACTGAACCTTTTTTCATTACATATTCTCGTGGAAAGTTCTACTAATGACTTCTTCTTGTTGTTTTTTAGTTAAACGATTAAAACGTACTGAGTAGCCGGAAACTCTTATCGTAAGTAGTGGATATTTTTCGGGATGATTCATGGCATCGATTAATGTTTCGCGATTTAAAACATTTACATTTAGATGATGAGCTTTTTGAATGAAGTATCCATCCATTAGGGCAACAAGGTTAGTGATACGGTCTTCTTCTTTTTGACCTAAAGCTGAAGGGATGATTGAGAAAGTATTTGAAATCCCATCACGACAGCAATTTTCCCAATCTAATTTAGCTACTGAATTTAATGAAGCGATAGCGCCACTGGCATCACGACCATGCATTGGATTAGCTCCTGGAGCGAAGGCAACGCCGGCTTGACGACCATCAGGAGTTGCGCCAGTTTTAGAACCATATACCACATTGGATGTAATTGTTAAAACTGATAAAGTTGGGGTAGCATGACGGTAGCATTGATGTTTAGTTAGTTCTGTATATATTTTATTTAATACTTCTTTAGCAATATCATCGACACGATCATCGTCATTACCATATTTAGGGAAATCACCAATTATTTCAAAATTAGTAGTAATACCGTCTTTATCACGAATTGGTTTAACTTTAGCATATTTAATAGCTGATAGCGAATCAGCTACAACTGATAAACCGGCTACGCCATAAGCCATTAAGCGATTAACATCAGTATCGTGTAAAGCCATTTGACTTGCTTCATAGGCATATTTATCATGCATATAATGAATGATGTTCATAGCATCGCTATAGATTTTGGCCACTTGTTCTAAAACCTTGAAGTATTGATCTTTTACTTTAGCGTAATTTAGGTATTCATCATTCATTGCTGGTATGTCAGGTAATACTTGATCACGCGTTATTTCATCAATTCCCCTATTTAAGGAATATAGTAAAGCTTTGGCTAAGTTACAACGTGCGCCAAAAAATTGCATGTCCTTACCAAGACGCATTGAAGAAACACAACATGCTATGGCATAATCATCACCCATTGAAGGACGCATTAAGTCATCATTTTCGTATTGAATAGCATCTGTAGCGATACTCATTTTGGCACAATATCTTTTAAAATTTTCAGGTAATTTAATTGACCATAAGACGGTCATATTAGGTTCAGGAGCCGGATCTAAGTTAGTTAAAGTATGCAAAATACGATAAGATGTTTTAGTAACCATACTTTTTTCTTCGTCAGTTAAGCCACCAATGGAACAAGTAACCCAAGTTGGATCACCTGAAAATAGTTCGTCATAATCAGGAGTTCTTAAGTGTCTTACTAAGCGAAGCTTGATGACAAATTGATCAATTAATTCTTGAGCTTGATCTTCAGTTAAAAGATTTTTGGCAAGATCACGATTGATATATATATCAAAGAAAGCATCGACACGTCCTAAAGACATAGCTGCACCATTATTTTCTTTTACGGCAGCTAAATAACCAAAATAGGTCCATTGAATAGCTTCTTGGGCTGTACGAGCTGGTTTAGAAATATCAAAACCATAGGTAGCAGCCATTTTTTTAATTTCTTCTAAGGCTTTATACTGCATTGCTAATTCTTCACGTAAACGAATAGTAGCTTCATCCATTTGGACAATAGGCATATTTAACCATTCGTTTTTCTTACTTTCAATTAGATAATCTAAACCATATAAAGCAATACGACGATAATCACCAATAATACGACCACGCCCATAAGCATCCGGTAAGCCCGTTAAAAGGCCAACATGCCTAGCCATTCTGATTTCTTTAGTATAAGCATCAAAAACTCCTTGATTATGAGTTTTACGATATTCATTAAAGTATTTATCTACTTCAGGTTTTAATTTATAACCATATGCTTCTAATTCTTGATAAACCATACGGATACCACCATAAGGATTAACAATACGTTTAAGAGGAGCATCTGTTTGAAGACCATAAATAACTTCATTTTTTTGATCGATATAACCTGGTTTATATGCGTTAATACCAGCCATATGCTCAGTATCAATGTCTAAAACTCTTTTTTTAAGCTCTTCTTGTAATAAATTCTCACATTTTGCCCATACTTTAGCTGTCTTAGAAGATTTAGTAACTAAAAAATCTTCATTACCATTATAGGCCTTATAATTTAGTTTAATAAAGTTACTAACATTAATTTCTGTACACCAAAGTCCTTTTTTAAAACCTTTCCATTCTTCTATCATTACTACTCCTCCTACTATAAGAATTTTATCATATTAACCTATTTGTATTTTAACCAAATTTGGTATTTTTACACAATTACGTTAAAAATGTAAAGTCATGATACTTAGTAATTAACTGAGATAATTTTAGTAAAATATTTTTTATTAAGACGATTAGGAGGATTATTAGTAAGAAGTGGTCCTAATTCATCTTTTATGACATGACCATTGTTTAAACTAATGGTTGTTAGATTAAGGCCTTGCCCAGCACTAGATAAATGAGCTATTTTAATAGTTTGTTTGGATTTGGAAACATTGGTAATAATCCCTATATGTCCTTTTTTAATAGCTAAATCACCGGGTTTAATAATTTTTAAAAGATGGGGATCTAAAAGATTAAAGGTTGGACCTAGTTGAGTAAATTCTTGGGAGTTTAAAGCATAAGAAGATTGGGAAGAAACATATTGATTTAAAGAAAAACCACAATTGACAAGACACCAGGTTACAAATCCTGAACAATCGAGGGATTTGGGAAATAGTTTTCCAACAGGATATTTGGTATTACCACTATCTATGATTGGTTTAAGAGTTCCCCATTCGTGATCAAAACCTTTTAGTTCTTCTGGGGTATTATGATGACCTCCACCCCAAAAATAAGGCAATTTGGGAAATGTCTTACTCATAAACAAGGCAAGATGGGCAACTTTTTGATTGATTAAAAGATGGTTATTGGTGATTATTTCGGTATATTCTTTTAAATATTTAGATAAGTCTTCATGAGCTTTTAAGTATTTTCTTTTAATATTATCATCTCCTATATTAATATTTATTATATAAATATTAAAAAGTGTTACAGGTGGTAACACTTTTATATTAATTTTACTAAGGATTGGCCATCGGTTTGTTTAAGGCAAACGAAACCACTAGGTGTTTGTGCCCAAACGCTCTTATCGTCATTATTAATTATTTGAGAAGCGGTAAAAATGGTGCCAGCTTTGTATATGGCATGATCAGTTGGGGCTGTTTTTTGGGCATTTTTTTGGCCATCTTTGGTTAAATCTTGATATTTTTTGATAGGATAATTGGTTCCAGGACCAGTTCTAACATATATTTCAGTAAGGGTTTGATATGTCCCTTCTTGATATGATGCAGATTGGGCTGATAATTTTTTAAAGTTTAAGCCAGCAGTATTTTTAATGGTTGTAAAATTTTCATCAATAAAAAAGGCTTCTTCTGGTTTAATGGAATTGTTACTAAGAACCCAACTTTCTTCACTATTTTCTACCCAACCATTATTTTTTAATTCACTAAAACGACAATTGGCAACTTCAATATGGAAGTGATTGCCCGTGGTATTACCATCAGTTCCTTCTAAAAACATTTGCGTTTTTTGCTGGTATGTTTGCCCTACTTTAAATGATTTTAAAGTATCATCATTGGGATGCATCACCATAATAGTGACATATGAAGTTGTATTATTAGCTAATTTAACAGGATTTAAGGATTCTAACCAAATAGTATTAGCACCATTATTGCCAAGGCCATAAACTCTTTTAACGATTAAATCACATGGAGCATAAAAATAATCACGACCACTATCTTGACCAGCTTCATCAATCGGATATGAACTGGGCTTACCACGTGATGATTTTTCGTGAGATAAATCATTATTATAAGTTTGGGTTATATTCATAACCTTAACAGGATATATAAGATATTGGATATTATTCACTCCTTTCCCCTATTATATATAATGCTAAATAAGGTTAAGAGGAGTGTACATATTACATAAAGTAATGCTATAAAATAAAAAACTTCCTTACAGGAAGTATTTTACATTTAAATGGCGGAGCAGGAGAGATTCGAACTCTCGCGCCAGTTACCCGACCTACACCCTTAGCAGGGGCGCCTCTTCAGCCTACTTGAGTACTGCTCCATTACCAAGGTAACAAATAAATTATAACGAATTATTTTTTCTTAGTCAACTTCTTTTTAACGTTTTTATAACCTAGTTTCATAAACCTATTATATTCTTTCATTCTTATTTTTCTTTGAGCGATTAAAAAGACTAAACCAGCAATAATAAGAATTCCTATTAAGGCAAAAAGCCAAACTGAATATTCAAAAAAAATAATTGCTAATATCATTATTATAGCCAAAATAAGACAGATAATACCTTCAATAACAAGACGATTTAAGACAGGATACATTTGGGAACCACGATTAGTTATTTTATATGCAGCAACAACATTCTTTTTTTCTTCTTTAGTTAATTTTTGATACATTGTAATCACTCCTCTTTCATTTTAACATATTCTATTAAATATGCAAATTTAAAAAATCGTCAAACAGATAATTTTTATCTAGTATTTTTTTTAAATATGTTGTATAATTTAAAACGTGCAATGAGATGTCTCCTTAGCTCAGTTGGTAGAGCAACTGACTCTTAATCAGTGGGTCTGGGGTTCGAGCCCCCAAGGGGACACCATAAGAAATTGAAACTCGAAAACACGAGTAAAAATAGAACGTACTTTTAGCAAGTACGTTTTTATGTGATGATGAATAATAAAGTCTGTTCTTGATTATCATGTTTGATAATTTAGATTTAACACTAAAAAATGTAGGATTACCCTACATTTTTTTACTTCAGTAAACTTTAATACTAAATCCCCCTGAATAATTTAGTATATTTCGTTAGAAATATGTTTTTTGAAGTATTACCAAAACCCCTACTATATTTTATTAATAATCGTTAAAAGCAAATAGTTGACGTATCATAGGTCTTATTTATTTTGTTTTAGATATTCTTCTAAGGTGAGATTACCAATTTGCTGAGCATCGGGTAAACCGATATATCTAATATGCCATGGCTCATATGGGTAGCCCGTAATAGCTTCTTTATTAGGAGGATAACGAAGAATAAAACCAAAATGATTTAATATTTTATGAATTTTTTTAAAGGTTGCTTCTTCTTTTAATAGTTCATCATTGTTATATAGCCAGCGACCATCTTTTTTTAAAATTAAGTCAAGAGCTTGGCCAG
>CANRLI010000036.1 GCA_947631475.1 uncultured Bacilli bacterium
TCTGGATTAGTTACAGTAATTTGATATTTAACAATATCTCCTGGTTGATAATAATCTTTTTTATTAGGAATGGTCTTAGTTATGGTTGGTGTAAATTTTCCACCAACGATACGCCATTCACCTTGAATTACGATATTTTCACTTGGCATGGTTATCGTATCAGTTGAATCAGTTAAATATCTTGAATACCAACCAGAGAATTCATATCCTACAGGTGATGTTATACTCTTAATCTTAACTTTTTCTCCTGCTGCATGTTGTTCAACAGCTGGTAAAAGTGTGGCATGATTAGTCGGTAAAATATTACCAACGAATTCATAAGTTACTGTATATTTTTTAACTTCAAATTTACCAACCCAGACAACATCTTCATCTGGCATTATAAAGTCATTATCTTTAACATCTACAGTTAATCCAGATGGAGTTTGTACTGTCCATCCTTGGAAGATGTAACCATTAAATTCATCACCCTTTTTCAAAGAATCTAATGGAACTAAATCTTCTGGATAATATGATTGTGTATCTGGTTTTTCATATCCTGCGGCATTTAATTGTGCTTCTGTAACTGAACCGGCAATTTCATATCTAACTTCATGTTTAGGAATAGCTTTAAAGCTACCAACTAACACAACATTTTGACTTGGCATTGTAAATGAACCATCTTTAATTGTTACTGAAGTTGGACTTTGAATTTTCCATCCTAAGAATTCGTAGCCTTCAACTAAAACATTACCTCTAACTCCAACTTTAGTATTAGCTGCGTAGTTTTCAGCGGCTGGTGGAGTTGGTGCTCCCGCTGGAGCTGAACTATCATATTTATAAGTTACAGAATATAAAGGTGGTTGTTCGTCTTCTTCATCTTCACTCATCCAAGCATGAACTGTATTAGAATCAACTGTTAAAGATTCTTCTCTAGTCGTTGCATGGTTATAAAAATCACGTCTTGTTTCTGTAGCTGAAGTTGCTGGATCATCAATTTTAGGTGTTATTGTTTTAATACCAATTGTCATCTTACAACCAGCTTCTAAGCTTTTAATTTTAAAAGATACCGTTCTAGTTTCATCATCATAATGCAAGCCACGATAATTATTATTAGCATCTGCTCCATTTGAATCATCTACCACATAACCACGACAGGCTGCTCCATTACTACGATTTACAGCATTACCAACTGTTCCATCTGAACCTTTTTCAAAACCATTAAAAGTTAATCCTTCTGGTAATTTATCTTCAACATTAATAATTCCACTATATACATCAGCTGTTTTACTATCACTTGATTGAACACTTGAAATATCTACTCCATCATAAGAAATATTTAAATAATATATTAATTCACTTTGTGGAGCAACTTGTAAGTCATCATCCGATTCAACAATTTCTGCTGAACGAGTAGCTCCTAATATACTTATAGCAACAATAAGTATTAAAGCAAAAGAAATAAATAATAATCTTCTATTTTTATAAATTTTTCTCATTGCTTTTTTTATCATTGAATTCACTTCTTTCATATATCCTCAAGCATCAATTTTTTATTTAAACATTAAATAAAATAGGTACTACTCGACATCATTCTACGATTTACGACCTACTATACATTACAATTATAAACTAATTAATTTTTAAATTCAATACTTTAATTAGTTTTTTTAGCTTATTCCCTTTTTTAAGCCATAAAAAAAGCCTATTTACTAGGCTTTATCTTAAAACATCTATATAGCATTCATGACCATTTAAATCATATTTATCATTTAAATTATCTTTTTTAATAATATCTAATGATAATGTTTCAGCTTTGATATATTCATTAAATTTAGAAACACATTCTTCAATATCTTTATCACCCTTATAATAAAGAGTAATACGATCTTCTACATTAAAATCTTTATTTTTACGTAATTGTTGAACTTTAGATATCATTTCACGGGCAATACCCTCTAAAATTAAATCTTCAGTTAATGTTGTATCTAAAATAATAAAATTATTATTTTCCATTCCAACATTAAATCCTTCTTTAGAAGTAATTCTAATTTCTACCATATCTGCCGTTATTTCTTTTTCTTCATTACCTATTTCTAATTTTATAGTATCACCTTTTTGTAATGAAGTAATATCTTTAACATCTAAATTTTCTAATTTAGTTTGAAATTCTTTAATTAAAGATCCAAAAACTTTACCAACTACTTTAAAATTAGGTTTTACTGTAATATTCATATATTTATTTAAGTCATCTACAAAAGCTACTTTTTTAATGTTTAATTCTTCAGCTATTAAAGGTACTAAGTCAGCTATTAAGTCTTTATTTTTACCATCTAATAAAGCTTCTGAAAGTGGTTGACGAACCTTTATTTTAGCTTCTTCACGAACATAACGACCAATAGAAATTAAGTTACGTACTAAATCCATTCTTTCTTCAATATGTTCATCTATTAATTTATTATTAACTTTTGGATAATCAGTTAAATGTACTGATTTATCATTCGTTAAATTACGATATAATTCTTCGGCCATAAATGGTGTTATAGGAGCAATTAATTTAGCTAATCCTACTAATACTTCGTAAGTTGTTATATAAACTGCTTTCTTTGAGTTATTTAAGTCACTACCCCAGAATCTATTTCTATTTCTTCTTATATACCAATTAGATAAGTCTTCTGAGACAAATGATGCTAGGTAATGAACAACTTTATTTAAATCATATTCTTCAAATGATGTTCTAACATTTTTAATTAGTTTATTGTATTTAGATAGTAACCATTTATCAATTTCTTCTCTTTTGTTATATGGAACTTGGCATTCATCAGTATCAATTTTATCAATATTAGCATACATAGCAAAGAAACTATAAGTATTTTTTAAAGGATTAAAGAATTTAGAGTATACTTCTTTTAAACCATCGATATCAAATTTTAATGGAGTCCATACCGGTGAAACATAAGGTAGATAGAATCTTACTGTATCAGCTCCATATTCTTTTATAGTTGTAAATGGTTCCACGATATTACCACGTGATTTACTCATTTTTTTGCCTTCAGCATCTAGGAGTAAGTCATTAACTAAAACGTTTTTAAATGGTGAACAACCTTTAACAAAGGTTGAAATAACCATTAATGTATAGAACCATCCTCTTGTTTGATCAATACCTTCACAAATAAAGTCAGCTGGAAATTGATTTTCCCATAGTTCTTTGTTTTCAAATGGGTAATGGTATTGGGCAAATGGCATAGACCCTGAATCAAACCAACAGTCTAAAACATCAGGAATACGTGTCATTGCTTGACCACATTTTGGACATTTTAAATGAATGTTATCGATATAAGGTTTATGTAAGTCTAAATCTTTATCTATTTTTTCAATTGCCATTTCTTTTAATTCAGCTATTGATCCTACCATATGGGTATGTCCACAAGTACATTTAAAGTATGGAATAGGACTTCCCCAATATCTACTTCTTGATACATTCCAATCACGTGCATTAGCTAACCAATTAGCAAATCTTTTTTCTCCTACATAAGCAGGATACCAATTTACTTTAGCATTAGCTTTAACTAGTTTATCTGTCATTTTGCTTACTCT
Source organism: uncultured Bacilli bacterium (assembly GCA_947631475.1). Classification (GTDB taxonomy): domain Bacteria; phylum Bacillota_I; class Bacilli_A; order RF39; family UBA660; genus Coprovivens. The sequence continues at coordinate 3,577 of CANRLI010000036.1, forward strand.
AATATAATAGCTTGGCATTGAATAATAAATTAATGGGGTATCACATCGCCAACAATGTGGATATTCATGAGATATTTTCTGACGTTTAAATAGTTTACCATTTTCTTTTAAGTATTCCACTACTTCTTCATTAACTTCATGAACAAATTTACCATCCCATAAACCACCAACATAGCAACCATCTTTACCTACTGGATTAAGATATGGTAAATCATATTTTTTACCAACATTAGCATCATCTTCACCAAAAGCTGGCGCAATATGAACAATTCCTGTTCCATCTTCCATCGTTACATAGTTATCACAGGTAATAAAAAAGCCTTTTTTATCAACTGTAAATGATGGAATTAATTGTTCATATTCCATATATTCTAAGTCAGTTCCTTTATATTCTTTAAGTATTTTAACATCTTCCCCTAAGATATTATTTACTAAAGCTTTACCTAGAATAAACTTTATTCTTTTAGATTCTACTAAAACATATTTTTCCTCTGGATTAACACATAAAGCAACATTAGCAATTAAAGTCCAAGGAGTTGTTGTCCAAGCTAAGAAGTATACGTCTTCATCTTTTTTCTTAAAAGGAACAATAACTGTTATAGCTGTATCGGTTTGATAGTTTTGTGCTACTTCATGTGTCGCTAATCCTGTTCCACAATGCGGACAATAAGGTACTACTCTGGTTCCTTCATAGAACATATCTTTTTCAAACATCTGTTTTAAAATCCACCACTCTGTTTCAATGTATTCATTTTTATATGTCAAATATGGATTTTCTACATCGAAGAATTGCCCCATTTTTCTAGTTAAGTCAGTAAAAGCACTTTCGTTTTCTCTAACACTTTTACGACATTCTTCATTAAATTTTTCGACTCCTAATTCTTCAATTTCTTTTTTAGATGAAATACCTAATTTTTTTTCTACATGGTTTTCAATTGGTAATCCATGAGTATCCCATCCTATTTTTCTAATTACTTTTTCACCATTCATTACATGATATTTAGTAATTGTATCTTTTAAATTTTTAGATACCATATGATGTAATCCTGGAAAACCATTAGCAAAAGCTGGTCCATCATAAAAGACAAATGTTTTATTATTTTCTCTTAGTTTAACTTGGGCATCATGCATAGCATTAATACTTTGCCAAGAATCAGAAATAGCATTTTCTACTTCACTTACTGGTCTTTTATCTAATTCTTTAAAATTTTTCATTTTTATCCTCCTTCAATAAAAAAATTCATAAAACTAAGGACGAGTTTTACCCGTGGTACCACCTTATTTTATGAATAATCATACACTCAAACTCTTAACGCGAGCAACGTTTACTTCTACTATTTTCAAAGTAACACATTAGAAGTGATTTACAATATTCTTTTATTTGTTACTCTCCCACCACTTAAGTAACTCTCTGGTAATTACTCAAATATTGCCGTCTTCATCAATTGCTTTACAAGCAGTAGTATACAACAATTTTTTTTAAAATGTCAATTCTAATCTTTAAACTCTTATTAAACATGGTATAATAATTTTATAATAAGGAGATGAAATTTATGAATAGAAATATATTTCGTGAATACGATATTAGAGGTATTTATCCTACAGAAATAAATGAAGAAGTAGCTTACCAAGTTGGTCGTAGTTATGGTTCTTATATTCAAGAGAATTTAAAAAGAAAAATATGTGGTGTTGGACGTGATAACCGTTTATCAAGTCCTACTTTAGCTAAAGAGTTAATTAAAGGTATAACTGATTCGGGTTGTGATGTTATTGATTTTGGTTTAGTTACTACTCCTATGTATTATTATGCCTGTTTAAAGACTAATGTTATTATTGGTATTATGGTAACAGCCAGTCATAATCCTAAAGATGATAATGGTTTTAAGTTTAGTTTTGATCATTTGGCTAATGCTCGTGGTGAACAGGTTTATGATTTTCGTGACTATACTTTAGCTGGAAAGTTTTTATCTGGTCATGGACAAATAACTACTTTTGAACCTTATGAGTATTATAAAAGTTTTATTAAGGAAAATATTAAGATGGGTAATCGTCCCTTAAAAGTTGTTTTAGATTGTGGTAATGGAACAACCTCTTTATTTGCTAAAGATATTTATTCTATGTTTCCTAATTTGGATTTAACCATGATTTGTGATATTTCAGATGCAACTTTCCCTAATCATCATCCCGATCCGGCTGTTGTTGAAAATATGGAAATGTTAAAGAATAAAGTTTTAGAAGTTAAAGCTGATATTGGTATAGCTTTTGATGGGGATGGTGATCGTGTTGGTTTTATTAGTGAAACTGGTGAATACCTTCCTGCTGATAAAGTAATGATTGCTTTTATTAGAAATATTAATGATAAAGTAAGTAATAAAAATTATTTATATGATGTAAAATGTAGTAAAGCTCTTGAAGATGAAATCATCAAGCTCGGTGGTAATCCAGTATGTTTCCGTACTGGTAATTCATATACTAGAGCTGAAATAAATAAAAGGAATTATCCTTTTGGTGGCGAATATTCTGGTCATCTATATTTTAATGACCGTTGGCCATGTATTGATTCAGGTCTTTATAATGGTTTACGTATGTTAGAACTTTTAAGTACCACAGATCAAAGTTTTAGTACTTTATTTAATAACATTAATACTTATTATAATACTCCTGAAATTAAATTAGCCGTAGCTGATGATATTAAATTTAAAGTAGTTGATATTGTTACCACTTATGTTAAATCTAAAAATTACAAATATTTAGATATTGATGGTATCAGAGTTCAATTTGATGATGGTTGGGCTTTAGTAAGAGCTAGTAATACTGGTCCTAATTTAACTCTTCGTTTTGAAGCTAGTTCTTTAGAAAGACTAGATCAATTAAAACAAGAATTTGAAGCCGTAGTTCATGATGCTCTTAAAACTTTTAAATAAAAATCCTAATTGACTTTATATGTCAATTAGGATTTTTATTCATACATAATATTAATATCTACATTACCATATATCCCTGGTACTTGACCATTACTACATAATTGCCAATATTTAAAGTTTCCTTCATAATTAGTTTGATCAGTATAATGAGCTAACCAAACAGGGTAACCTGTATCATACCATACACGTTCTAAGTAGTTTTTACTACTATATAAAGCTCCTGTATAACCAGCATCTTTTATGGTATCTAAAAAAGATTTAGCACTTTTAGTTAAGCTATAAAAGCTTTGATGAAATTCATTATAAAAAGACCAACTTTCCCAATCATACGCGATAGGTAAATCTATATTATAATCTTTAACTTGATTTAAAACCCATTGGGCATCTTGTACTGCTCTATCCATACTATTAGCATAAGAATAAAAATATATTCCTACAGGAATTCCTACTTTTTTAAAGCCTTCAATATTACGAATAAAGGTTTTATCAACAAAGTAATCTCCTTCTATTCCTGTTGAACTACCAACACGAATAAAGACAAATTCTATTCCTGCATTTTTAACCGCCTCAAAATCTATATTACCTTGCCAAGATGAAACATCAATCCCAATTTTAGTTTTTTCATTTTTATAATTTTTAATAACATCTTCAATATAAGTATAACTTGGTTTATTGGTTGATGTTCCATTACCACTTTCCTTAGGTCTTTCTTTAACATTCAACACAAATTCATGTACTGTAACATTATTACTAGCATCTACGGCTTTAAAAACTAAATTATACTTACCTACTTTTGTAGTATCATATTCTCCTAATATTTCACAATGGGGGTTATCATCATAATTATCAGCACAAACAATATCTTGCAGTAAATCTCCATCATAATCAGTATAAACACTATAACTATCACCTAACCAAATTACTGGAGCTACATCATCAACAATATCAATATTATAAGAAAACGGAATTTTAATATCTTCATCATTAATATATTCAAATTCCACTTTTTGTTCTCCTACTTCCGTAGTATTTATCTCATAATCATCAATAATAACCCCATTTATATCACTAATAAAATCAGAAACTTTTACTTCACTTAAAAAAGGAACCTTTAAATTATTATTTAAAACAATATTTACTTTAGCTTCTTTAATTTTTTTTAACTCTTTTTTTTCCTTGAAAGCTGGTATTATCACCATACTTATTAAAACAATATTAATAATTAAACAAATAAATAAAACTACTAAAAACTTTCTTTTCACTTCTATTCCTCCCATATTATTAATTATTGTTTTCTTCTCCATTTTTAGTTGCCATAAATTCTTTAGGATCAATTAATTTAAGATGAGGATATAAAGACCCTAAATCAACATAATAATTATAAGTATTTAATTTATCAATAACTACTACGACTGTCTTTCGCTCATATTTAGTAATAACTTCATTTAAATTTAAATAGGTATCTTCACTATCAAAAATATATTCCATATTATTATTAGGATTTAAATATTTACATCTTAATTTATATGGTGTATATTTTTTATTTTTCTTACTATTATTATTAACCATTATATCAGTAATAATAGCATTTACATAAAACCCTTTTTTATACAAGTTATTAATACGAATATTATTTTTTATATTATGTATAAATTTTTTTATATTTAATTTTATTATAATTAAAGATAATATTAACAAGATTAAAATAAGTAACCAATGATTGTTATTAATAAGTTTTTGGGGATTATTCATATCATATTTTATTTTAACTTGATCATTAACTGTTAAACTATTATTTGTATGTAATTTAATTCGTTGTTTATAGTTTTCTTTATTAACATTATAAACAACTAAAGCATCATATATGCCATCGTTATAATTAAGTTCAGTTATAGTCGCACTCATATTAATAGCTTTTTGTTCTAAAATATAATCATAGATAAATAAAGATATACTACTTATTAAAATAATTAAAGCTCCTATAGTAAGTAAATAGTTCAATATTTTTTTTCTTTTTAAATAAGTATCATTCATGTTTATCCCTATCCTTATTTTTTTATTCTATCATAATAATTATAATATTTTACGCAAATAAAGTAAACAAAAAGGAGTTATTACTCCTCTATGATTCCATCTAAACTAAAGCTTTTGGCATCAGTTATTTTAACATTTACTATTTGTCCTATTTTATCTTGACCATTAGTTATATTAACTAATTTCATTGTATCAGTATATCCAAATACTTTGTTTTTATCTTTTTCGCTTATTCCCTCTATTAAGACTGGCACTATTTTATCTATGTATTTTTTATTAGCAGCTAAACTATATGAATTAATTAGTTTATTTAACTCTTGTAATCTTTCTTCTTTGGTTGTCATATCAGTTTCATCTTCCATTTTAGCCGCTGGTGTCCCTTCACGAGGACTAAAAATAAAGGTAAAAGCACTATCATATTGACATTTGTTAACAACATCTAAAGTTTCTTTAAAGTCTTCATCTGTTTCATTAGGAAATCCTACTATTATATCTGTTGTAATAGCACAATTAGGCATGGCTTTTTTTATTTTTGCATATAGGTTTAAGTATTCTTCTTTTGTATATCTTCTACCCATTAGTTTTAGGATTCTTGATGAACCAGATTGTAAAGGCAAATGGATATAAGGCATTATATTGTCATATTTAGCAATTGTTTCAATCATTTCATCTGTGAAATCCCAAGGATGAGAAGTTACAAATCTTACTCTGGCTATATTTGTTTTAGCTACAGCTTCTAGTAATTGCGCAAAAGACATTTCATCTTTTAAGTCTTTTCCATATGCATTAACATTTTGACCTAGTAACGTAACTTCTTGGTAACCATTTTTAACTAGTTGTTCAACTTCTTTAATGATTTCACTACTTTTTCTACTTCTTTGTTTTCCTCTTGTATAAGGAACAATACAGTAAGTACAAAATTTATCACACCCATATTGAATATTGACCCATGCTTTAATATTTGAATCTCTTTTATAGGAGATATTTTCATATACATTTCCTTCACAAGAGTAAACTTCAATATTCTGTTTATTTTTTCTATTTAGTATTAAATCCTGTAATTCATGAATATTATGAGTTCCAAAGACAATGTCTACATAAGGATGTTTTGCTATTAATTCTTTAACAACACTTTCTTCTTGGGCCATACAACCACAAATACCAATAATTAAATTTTTATTATTTTTTTTTGCGTGTTTACAACGTCCCAAAAAACCATATAATTTATCGTGAGCATTTTCTCTTATTGCACAAGTGTTTAGAATAATAATATCTGCTTGTTCTAAAGTATCAGTTGGAGTAAAACCTAATGATTCTAAACGTGAAGCAATTTCTTCACCATCATGAACATTCATTTGACAACCATATGTTTTTAAAAAATATTTTTCACCTACAAAAGCCTTTTTATCATAATTTTGATTTAAATAAATATATTCTGTTTCTTTATTAGTTCTTTTTCTTGCTTCATTAAGATTTGGTAACTTCATCAAAATCACTTCCAGTAGTTAATTATAGCAGATTATTAGTTTAAAAAAAAGCTTAATAGCCTCTAATTCCTTCTAAAGATTCATCATTTTTTATATAATCTTCAACCATTATATGACGATACTCGTCTTTATTATCTCTGATATATAAATCTTTTATTCCAGCATTAATTATCATTCTTTTACATAAAGCACATGGGTTTGAATTATTAATATAGGAATTATCGTTATAGTTTTTACCAACCAAAAACATCGTTGCCCCCAACATTTTATTACGAGCAGCACTAATAATGGCATTTTGTTCAGCATGCACACTACGGCACATTTCATATCTTTCCCCACGTGGAATTTGCAATTTTTCACGCATACAATAATTTAAATCGCAACAATTTTTACGTCCTCTAGGTGCTCCTACATAACCTGTTGATATTATTTCATCATGGTTTACAATAACTGCTCCAAAGTTTCTTCTGATACATGTTCCTCTTTCAATAACAGTTTCAGCAATATCTAAGTAATAGTTAATTTTATCTCTTCTTTTCATAATATACTCCTAAATTTCTCTATAAATAATTATATCAATTTACAAAAAAGAATAAAAGAAAAAAGTAGAATCATGACTTTCTTATTTAAATAAGTTTATCATCTTCTACTTTTTAATCAATAGGTTCTCCACAACTTGGGCAGATACTACAATCTTCTGTTAAGATTGTTCCACAATTATCGCAAAATTTTGTTGGTGTAGGATCTTCAATATATGTAGCTGCTTTTTTTAGTAGTTCTTCTTGTTTTAGATAAACATTAGAAGTACTAACACTACTACCATCTACACTAACAGCAAATGGTGGAATAGTAAAATCTTTTTTATTTTTATGTTTGTTATCATCGTCATCAAGAGATAATATTTTTATTTCGTCCTCTTCTTCTTCTATTAATGGCTTAACTTTATTATCAGTATGAAGAACTATATCGTCTTCTTTTTCTTCGATTAAAGGTAAAACATGTTCTTCATCTTCTTCAATAAGTGGTTTATCATCACTATTTTCAGTTATGTCTTCTTCCTCTTCTTCGTCGTCTTCTGTTTCATCTTCGCCATTTATAATTGATGCGATTACTGAATCTGCTTGTTCTTGTTTCTTTTTACTATCTTTTACTTCTTTTTTAGA
>CANRLI010000037.1 GCA_947631475.1 uncultured Bacilli bacterium
GGTAAGTTTCGAAGTAAAGGTGGTATATTATGATTAAAAATTTAAAGAAACTATTCACAGTTATTTTTACATCAGTGTTATTCTTATGTCTTGCCATACCTGTAAACGCAGCTAGTGAAACTCACAAAATAACAATTAAAAATGCAGGATCTGGTCATACATATGAAGTTTATGAAGTATTCAAAGGAAATGTTAGTACAAGCGGTCATATTGGTGATGCTGATTGGGGTAGTGGAGTTGATTCAACTAAACTATTACAAGCATTAAAAGATTCAGATGTCTTGGGAACTAAATTTGATGATTGCACAACTGCTAATGATGTTATTGCAATCTTATCTACAGAAGAAGACGATTCTGATACTTTAAAAGAATTGGCACAAATAATTGGTGAAAACTTAGCTAGTGTTAAAACAAATATGACTTATTCAGGTGGTAAATATGAAGCTACTTTAGAGCCTGGATATTATTTTATCAAGGATAAAGATGGTTCTCAATTAGCACAAACTAGATACATTTTAACTCTTACAGAGGATCAAGAAATTGTTGTTAAAGGTGAAACACCTACAATAGCTGTAGGTAGTGGAACTGGTTCAAGTTCATCAAGTGCTGGTTATGTCCAAGACTTCCAAGTCGGAGATGAAATCACATTACAAATGGCTGGATCACTTCCAAACTATAATTCATTTAATGATTATCAAACATACAAATATGCCTTCCATGTAACTATTCCTGAAGGCTTAAAAGTTGTTGGTGATACTGCAACTGTTGAATTATATAAAGGTTCAGAAAAAATTGAAGATCTTGATTTAACTTGCTTAAGCTATGCTAAAACATCAACTGGTTTTGATGTAGCATGTGATAATCTAAAATCAATTGTTGGCCTTGCAGAAAAACTAAAAGAAGCAACTGGTACTGTATATTCTTCTAGTACATCAGATACACTTCAAATAAAGGTTACTTATAAAGTAACAGCTACACCAGCTGTAAAATTCATTAATTCAATTACGCAAAACATTGAATATTCAAATAATCCAAATAGAAATAGTGGCGATTCTACAACCACAACTCCAAATGTTTATTCATCATTATATACCTATACATTAGAACTAAATAAAAAAGAAAAAGGTACAGCTGCTACTTTAGATAACGTAGGATTTAAATTATATAGAACTGACGATAATAAATGGGCTAAAGTTGAAAATGGTGTAATTCTTGAATGGGTTTCATCAGGAAGCGACGCAACTGAATTATTTACTGAAAATGGTGGTAAAATAAGCCTTATCGGTTTAGACTCACAAGTTGAATATGCAATCAAAGAAACTAATCCATTAGATGGTTATAATACAATAGAAGATGCTAAATTACTTATTAATGCTGAATTTGGTGAACCTGGATTAACTAAATTAGAAATCTCAGTTAATAGTGGAGATCCAACCGCTGGTAATACAGATACTGGATTAGTAAGCATCCTTGTTGAAAACTCTCAAGGTAAAATGTTACCAACAACAGGTGGTATTGGTACAATTCTTTTCTACATCATCGGTATATTGTTAATCATATTAGCTTTAATCTTAATAATCATTATTCTTAAGAAAAAAGACGATGACGAAGAAGACGAAGAAGAAGCAAAAAGTAAAGGAAATCAGAAAAACAAGTAAAATAAAAAAATTATTATACTAAGCTAAAAGTAGGTGGGTATAAATGAAGAATAAAATAATTATTTTTGTAGTAGTTATTTTGTTTATAGTAGGATTACTATTTATACTTTATCCTACTTTTAATAATTTATGGAATAATTATAATCAATCCAAAGCTATTTCAAATCATATTACTCAAATTGAAAATATGACTGAAAACGAAGTAAAACTTGCAATATCAGAAGCAATAGAATATAATAGGACCATTGCAACAAGGGGAATCTCTAGTGCACTTAATGAAGAAGAGCAAAAAATCTATAATGATTTACTTAATGTCTCAAATAATAGTATTATGGGTTATATTGAAATTCCTAAGATACATGTTAAGTTGCCAATCTATCATGGTACTAGTGATCAAGTGTTGCAAGTTGCTATAGGCCACGTGGCCGGTTCATCACTACCTATTGGCGGTGATAGTACTCATTCAATATTAATGGGTCACAGAGGGCTACCATCTGCAAAACTTTTTACTAGTTTGGATAAAATGGCATTGGGGGATTATTTTTATATTTATGCTTTAAATGACACCTTGGTCTATCAAGTTGATGATATTAAAATTATCAAACCTGAAGAATTGGCAGATATAAAAATTGAAGCTGGTCAAGATTATGTCACCCTTGTTACCTGTACACCATATGGTATTAACTCACATCGTTTATTAGTGCGAGGCCATAGAGTGTTAAATGGAACAACGGATGTTAAAACTTATAATAATGATCAAAAAATAAAAATTTGTATAATATTCTTCCTAATTGTAATACTACTAATAGTAGTCATTGTTGCTATCGGATACAAAGGTAAAAAGAATTCTTCTAAGAATCTTAATAAACATACATCAAATAATAAAAAGGTGGTTCGAAAAGCAACTAGAAAGAAATAAGAGGAAGAAATGAAAAAAAGAGGTTTTGGTTTATTGATACTTTTATTGCTTTTGGTACTTCCATTGTATGTAAAAGCAGAAAATAAAGAAGAACAATTAAGTGAATTAATAATACATACATCACTTAATAATGCAAAAATAGAAATTTTTAAAGTTGCATCAGTTATAGAAGACGAATACGTTTTAAATAATAACTTTAATAACTATCCTATTAATTGTCACAATATAACTTATGCTGATGATTATCGTAGCTTAGCCTATACATTAGAAGGCTACATAAAAAAAGATAAAATAAAAGCTGATTATGAATCATTCACCAATCAAAATGGTCTTACAAATATTAAATCTTTAAAAAAAGGTTTATACTTAATAATGATGTCAGCTTCTTCAAAAGATAAATATAATTATGCAAGCGAACCTATTATAATAGATTTACCATATAAAAACTATGAAGGCACCTATGAATCTTTAACAAATATTTATTTAAAGTCAATATTATTAGATACTATAGGAGATTACTACGATAAAGAGATAAATATTAATTGGTTAGATAAGGGATTTGGTAATTATAGACCAAAAGAAGTTACTGTTGAATTATTAGAAAATGGCTTAACAAAAAAAGAAATAGTATTAAGTAAAGATAATAATTGGCACAGTACAATAAAAAATTTAAAAAGTAATAAATCATATAATATTGTTATTAGAGATTTAAATTACTACGAAATTTCTATAAATGATGATTATGATCAATATACAATTTATAGTACATTTAATAAAAAAAGCATTATTGATAGAAATGTTCTTATCATACCTTATTTCAATAACTATATTGTTGGTTATCACTTAGTTAATTTAAATCTACTAAGACCATTGAGATTGATTAGTGAAGATAAATCAAATTTTATTGTTAAAGGATAGATTTGTTTATAAATAGTATTTTTAAAGTTAGTGTTTTGGCACTAGCTTTTTTTATTTTTGCTATGAAAAAGATTAAAAATACTGACTAAATCATTTATTAGTTTAACCATTTTTTTAAACTGCGATTTCACCAAAAATTCCTTTTTATTTTGGGACTATTATGTTATAATTTTTATAAGTATAAGATATGAATCCTATGAATATCAAAAGGGAGTAATGAAGTATGATGAAAAGTAAGAAAAAATTTTTAAATACAATAATCACGCTATTCTTTATATTATCCGTTTTTGTAAGTATTAACATTATAAAAGCAGAAACTGCAATGCCTACTGCTGATGATAGTGATTGGAATAAACATTCAGTAAGACCATACTTGGTTTATACTAGATCTGATACTTTTGGTGGAGTTGTCAAGAAAAATGCAATTCATGTTTTTGCTTTTGAAGGTGATACCATTTGTTTAGGTACAAATATATCTAATTCAAGTTTAAATTTAGAAGGTACTGGATATAGAAAAGGTGCTGATGGCAAAGCAGAAAAAGATAGTAATCACGAAGATGAGGGTTCTATCGATATTGTTATGGAAGACTTATCTGGTAATAAAATCCCTATTGATATAACTGGTGTTAAAGGATCAAAAGGTTACATACCTGATGTTGCAACTGAGACATTAGCTAAAAATATGACATCAATTGAAGGAGCAACTGATGAAGATGGTAACGTTTATAAACCATATACATACATCGTAAGTGAAACAGGTGTTTATACTTTTGAATTTAGATCATTTAATGGTGTTGGAACAACCAACAATACCACAACAGATATTGATAAAACAAATGGTTGGAATCAACCTTCTACTACTAATAGTCAAGGTGGCGCTTTAATTGCTGCATGGGATATTACAGTTTTCAATGAAAATGGTGAAAAAGAAACAGGTAGAACTTATGCTGATTACTTACAATTACAAATGACTCATACAGGAACAGCAACTTTGAAAGAAAAATACTACGTTATGACTAATGATAGCTATATATATGAAATGAAGTTTTTAGGTATTCAACCATATACATTCTCATTCTTTGCTAATAACCGTGGTATTACTGATATAGCAACTGGTAATATTATTTATAAATCAGTAAAAGATTTAAAAAATACGAATGCTTATCAAAAATTTGGTATTAATTATACTAACCCATCTATTGATGATACAGATTTGAACAAAAACTTCTATATTTTCTTTGAAAAACCAAATGAGGACTTACAAGGCTACTTATATGAAAAAGCAATGTTGCCTGATCCGGCGACAAATTTAAAATTTATTAAAGACGAAGAAGCCATTGAAGGTATGGGTGGATATTTCTCCTTCGATGTTCAAGGGGCCTCAACCGCAACATTAAGGCTTGAGTTTAATATTCCAGGACACGAAAATGAGTATGCCCCAGTCGAAATATCTGATGTTGTCATCCCATACCAAACAAGTTACTTTTATTGGGATGGTCGCGATGGTAATGGTAAAGTAATCCCTGCTGGTGATTATACTTATGAGCAATTAAAATATACTGTTACTACCAAAGCTGGGGAAATACATTTCCCACTTATCGATGTTGAAAATATAAATGATGGTATCACCTTTACCAGAATAAATGATATATATGGCAAAGATGGCAACAAAGTTAATGTGCCAAACTCAATATATGAAGCGACTAAAAACGTTATATATTACGATGAAACCGCAATTTATTATGGTGAACAATTAACTAAAGGTGGAGTTAGTGAAGCAGGTGTTACATATTCTGTAAATAGAAAAAATTCCGCTGGAAGTAATGTAGCTACTGATGTCGAAATTCCTCATTTAATTGACGTTCCAAATAGTCTTGAAATACTTGGTTATAAAAATATTAGTTATAAAACTAACAACGAATATATTCAATATAATAATTATGGTAAAAATAATCAACTTCGTATAGGAGACCATAGTTCTACTAATAATCGTATCGATTACACGCAGTCACCAACCAGTCAAGCTGACCTAATTGATTATTTAGATAGCTCTAAACATGCTATTGGTCAAACAAATGCTACCGGAGGTTCATACGTTAACCAATCAGATCAATTGGTAAGAACTTTAACTGGTACAGCAGCAAACTATAATTCAACTACTGATTATGGAATTGCTAACTATTGGACATTTACTCCTTCACAAGAAGTTGAAGCAACAGATACTGAAAAAATAACTATTGCTGATGATAATGATGATCATTTCAATCTTATTTCAAGAGTATTCTATGATACATCAGCTAGTAGTGGTATTTATAATCAACAAACTGAAGGTGATCACCTATTAAGTGGTGTAACGCTAAATCTTTATCGTAAAACAACGACTAATTCCCCAGTTGCTGGTAAAAGTTATGTCAAAGCTACTACTAATTCATCAGGCAAAATAACATTAAGTAGTATAACGAGTTTTGCTAGTAATGAAGATATATATGAACTGGTAAAATCAGACGTCACACCAGTACAAGGAACTTATATGTTTAATAGCTTAGAGTACGATAAAGATCAAGGTACGGAATATATTTTCCAAGTAGTAAGACCAAATACTAGTTATCAGGTAACTTCCGAAAATAAAACAGCAGCTAATAATATTAAGACTGAAACTACAAGTTTTATCAGCTGTGCCAATGGTGTACTTTCACCATGTACTAGCCAAACAACTAAAAAAGAATATAAATACGGACCTTATATGTCTTATGCCTACGATTCAAAAGGCAAAGGAACTGAAGTTCAAAAAATTGTTGTTGGTGGTTCTGGAATAGATTTAAGCGCTCAGGATAACAAAACTATTTCCACAATTGATGTTGGCTACTATTATGTTCGTAATGACAAGGCCTTAGAAATCAAAAAGGAATGGAACGTCAAAGATGAAAAGTCTACTCCTGATATCGTTGTTTATGATGTATCTTATAATAGTAACAACTCTAAAACATTATTATATGAGCAAAGAGCAATAACTTCTTCTTCATCTTGGAAATATTCTTATGAGTATTTACCAACTAGAATAAATGGTGTTCCCGTAACTGATTACTTTGTTTCTACTGAGTACTATATTGTTGGAGATAAAATCTATCGTCATAAATTTGCTTATGATACACAAAAACATATATATGAAAGTTTTGTGGGAAGTGATTCATATTTCTCTTTAACTGATTACTATAAAGATAAAGGTCAACCAATACCTGATAGTTTTGGAATGGATAGTTTACCTGATTTTAATAATGATGGTAAAAGTGATTTAAGTGATCTGCAAAGTATTCCAGAATCTTCATCATCTAATCCAAATGGCTGGAAAACTGCCAAATCTAAAGGTAATACTACAAGTGCAGGCGAAGTGGCAGCCCTATATAATGCTGTACTTGACCGAAATCCTGGTTCAGCTGTTAATGAAATTACCATTACAAATGCTGAATCTCCTGGAACTATTGAAATACTAAAATACACTGGTGATATTAGTGATAGTCAATACTTAGATGGTGCAACCTTTAGAATTTACAAAGGAACGCTAAAAAAAGTAAAAGAAGCAGTTGATAATTATAGTAATGCTCAAACTGCTTTAGCTAATGCTGATTCATCTTCTGATGTCGCAGCATTACAAGCCGCTTTTGATAAAGCTTCCGAAGAACTTGATGCTATTCAGGTTGGTAGTGGCTCAACTAGAGTTAATGGTCGTATTGCTTTTGCCGGTTTAAATCCTGAAGAAACATATACCATAAGAGAAAGATTTGCTCCAGCAGGATATCGTATTTTAGAAGAATATTATCAGGTCGATCCAAAATCATCTTCCGAAAAAGTTAAATTTAATGATAACGATTATTGTTTACTTCCTATAGGTAATGCCACAGCTAGTGGCGACTTGGAAATTAGAAGTATGATTCAAGGGCGAGCTTGGTTAAAAAACGATTCATTTGATTATGATATCGCCTTTAATTACAGTGATACAGATAAATCTGGAGTAAGCATTGATTTAATAGAAAAAAACTTATTTAATAACAATTTTGATACTGAAGTAGAAGAATTTGTTAATCACTTTAATTCTACAGCAAAAGATTTCACTATTAATTACGATAGTGATTACGTAAATAATGGTTCAACTCTTAGTGCCGATACCAAAGGATTTAATGAACTATTATATGGTGGAGATGAAACTACCTTACCAGGTTTAATGAAATATAATTTCCCTGCTGCTGGTATTTATACCTTTACCTTAAAAGAGCTTCCACTAGATGAAGATTCCACTCTTACAGCTTCAACAAGAGTATTTAACATATCTGTTAAAGTTAAACGTGTTTTAAATAATCCTGATTCAACAGAGGAAATTACTCAAGATAATTCTCATCTCGAAGCTGACATATTTAATATAACATATCAAGATGACTTAGAAAGTGGTTCTGCTGAATATCAGATATATGCTGGTAGTACGCCAACTTTCGTTAACATCTATAACGTTGAAGATGTTCAACAAAAAGTTAGTTATCAAATTGTTAGTGACTTTACTGGTCGTGTCGATAATGCTTGGTTAGATAGTGATTCATTTACTTACACTATTGATGGTGATGATGAAATTACTAGAGAAGCTCTAATAAATAACAACATTATTCTTGGAGGAATATTTGATTCTGTCTTAGGAAGTGATACAGCTAAATCAGTAACAATTAATAAAACTACTAAAGATCATAAATTTATCTTCGATTACATTGAATTTGATAATATTCATTTTCCAGTAGAACGTGTTGATGAAACCGTCGCTCCAACGACTCAACCAATTGATTATGTTATCAAAATAACTCAAAATACACCTAGTTTAGCCGTTGATAATGTATATAAGGGTATTACATATTCTCAAGATGAATATAAGCTTAAAATTAGATTAATCAACTCCGTCGATTCCGTTACTGGCGAAGTAGATGGTATTATTGATGAAATAATTATGGAACTATTCAAAAACGATGAGTCTTTAGGTAAGTGTACAATAGTAGAAGAATTAGATGCTAAAGGAGATATACATAAAACCGAAACACATTCTAAAAATCATATTATGACCTTTACTAATATTTATAAAACTACTAATACTTCATGGCAACCTATTGTATCCAAAACAATTTCTGGAAGAGAATGGGTTGAAGATGATAACTTTAAATTTAATATTTCCACAACCGATAAAACTGGTGGTGTAACAATGCCAGAACATACCAGTGTTGTTATTACGCCAACGCCAGATGATTTATCTAAAGATACTTATACAGCTAATATGGAAACAATAGTATTTACTAAGCCTGGTAATTATGAATTTAATGTTCAAGAAGCATTTACAGCTAATGGTATGAGTATTACTAGTTCAAATAATACGGTAAATGTTGAAATAACAGATAATAATGCCGGTGAATTAATGATTCAATTTAATGGTAATATTGAAAACCCTGTTATAGCATTCGTTAATACTTATTCAGAATCTGGTGATATTGGCTTTGCTATATCAAAGACATTAAAAGGTCGCAAATGGAGTAGTAAAGATAGCTTTAAATTTATCATTACTCCTAATGAAACAACTTTAAATAACATAAAAAATGGTGTTATTGAAGTCTCTAGTGCTTTAGGAGATCTTCAAACAGATCATTATGAAGTAAATATAACAAATAATGATTCAGTTGAAGAAGTAATTAAAGAATTACAAAATATAACTATTAACAAAGGAAGCGCTACTAATGTCCAATATTCATTTACTATTAAAGAAGATTTAGAGGGTATAAGTAATATTGAGTGTTCTTCTAATGCCGTTAATTTAGATTTAAATGTAACTCGTAAATTAGTTAATAACATTCCATCAGGCGAATTAGAAATAGTGGCAACCTATGCTTATGTAGATAATTTAGATAATAAAAAGACTGCTGAAGACAAAGTTGTTATTCCATTTACTAACTATGCATATGTCGATTCTGATTTCGATGTTACAACAAATTTAGAAGGTAGAGATTGGTTAGAAAATGAAACATTTAAAGTTAATATTAGTTTAGATAATAAAGGCAATATTAAACAACTTGAAGGTGAAAACTATGAAACATTGGCTTTCACTGAAAATGATAATCAAGAAACCTTAAAATTTAGATTTTATGAGCCTGGCACTTATACCTTTACAATTAACCAAGTAAAGGAAGGTACAATACCAAGTGGTTTGGCTATCGATTCATCTGTATATAAAGTAAAATTTGAAGTAATTGATGGTGATGGTAAATTAATTGTCACTAAAACAATTAATAAAGATGAAGACTCAGCTGATAGTGTAGTATTTACCAATATTTATACAACTGGTACTTTAAAAATAATTAATACTGTTAAAGGTAGCCAAGCTGAAATGAATAAAGTGTTTACTTTCCAAATTACTCTTAGTGATCGTAGCATTAATAAATCATTTGGCGATGTTACCTTCACAAATGGTGTAGCTGAAATAATGACCACTGGCAATACTACGATAAACATTCCAAACTTGCCATCAAATATTGATTATGAAGTTGTTGAATTAGAAGAAAATACGGATGGCTTTACTACTACGAAAGAAGCAACTACTGGAACGATTAATGCCGGTGAAATCATCAATGTCCGTTTCAAAAACGTTAAATTCTTCGATATTCCAAATACTGGTGGCGATATTACATATTGGTTATTTATGCCTTTCGTTGCGCTAATCGAAATATTATTAGGTTTATATTTAATAAAAAAAGTTAAACTTATGAAAAAATAAAAAGTTTTTCCAGTTTGTTGGAAAAACTTTTTTCATGTA
>CANRLI010000038.1 GCA_947631475.1 uncultured Bacilli bacterium
GCTGTAGCTCAGTTGGCTAGAGCATCCGGTTCATACCCGGCAGGTCGTGTGTTCGAATCACACCGGCGCTACCATTTACATATCAAGCAAGCCCAGTAAATAAAGGGGTTTGCTTTTATTATTGCAAAAAATTAAATCTTATTATCTCGTAATAAGATATATCGACTTTTCAAATATCGTAGCACATAAAGCAATTTACTTTTCAGTATTAAACACGGTACAATATTTAGGAAAAGTTAAATAGTCTTTTATTAGGGAAGTTAGAGTATGTTAAAATGGCTAAAAGAAAATAAAGTTTTGGTCTTTCATAATAGGTAAGATTATTTATTATACCTTAGGTCTAATACTAGCTTTTTCTTTAAAAGATAATCGCGCATTTTGTAAATATCTATGTCCAATTACTATATTTTTAAAACCTGTCAGTTACTTTTTATATTTAAGATTTAAATGTAATCCTGACAAATGTCTTAATTGTCAAAAATGTTTAAAGGTTTGTCTCATGAATGATAATATGTTTGATGATTCAAAAAAAGAAAAAATGGAACAGAATGTATTTTATGCGGGCAATGTATTAAAGAGTGTCTTAAAAGAGTCTTAAATTTAAAATAATTACTTAAGGTGTATTCTAATTTGGTAACTCTCGCTTTGTGTCCTGTACATTCTTTTAGCATTTATGTATACTTTTCGTGAAAGGAGCCAAATTATGGATCAAGAGAAAATTGGCAAATTTATTGCTCGTATGAGAAAAGAACAAAAATTAACTCAAAATCAACTTGCCGAACAACTAGGTGTAACCGATAAATCAGTAAGTCGTTGGGAAAATGGCAAATGTTTACCAGATGTATCTTTATATAAAGATTTATGTCATATTTTAGGCATTACTCTAAATGAATTTTTTAGTGGTGAAAAAATTAAAGAAGAAAAATTCAAAGAACAAGCAGATAATAATTTATTTAATGCCCTAAAAAATAGTTCGTTTACACTAAAAGAGAAGATAAAATATTATGAAGATAAATGGGACAAAGAACACTTCTTTGAATTAACTATTGCCATGCTTATTATTGTTGGTTTTATAATTTATGGTTTTATAAAAGATAATGGTATCCAATTTATATTTATGATTATTGGTTTTACTTATGGTATATGGGAAAATAATCGCAAGAAAGCCTATATCGAAAAAAACGCCTACCGTCAAATTAACAATAAAAATAAGCGTATAGATAGATGATATATTAATAAAAAAAGCTTTATTATAATGCTGTAACACAGAATTTGTAGTATAATAATTTCTATAAAAAAGGGAAGTGGTATCGTATGAAAAAAAGGACCGTAGTCATAGGAATGAGTGGAGGCGTTGATTCTTCAGTTGCCGCTATTGAATTGCAAAGACAAGGTTATGAAGTAATAGGTTTATTTATGCGTAACTGGGATTCTTTTGCTGATGGCGAAATGGATGGCGCTCCAACTACTAAAGAGGGTATATGTCCTCAAGAAGTTGACTATAACGATGCTAAAAAAGTATGTGATAAATTAGGCATTCCCCTTTATCGTAAAGACTTTATTAAAGAATATTGGGATTATGTCTTTACATATTTCTTAGATGAATTAAAAAAAGGTCGAACTCCTAACCCTGATATTATGTGTAATAAATATATTAAATTTGATATGTTTGCTAAAGAAGCACAAAAGCTTGGTGCTGACTACATAGCAACTGGTCACTATGCGCGCTTAAAAGATGGTAAATTATTAAAAGCTGTCGATTTAAATAAAGATCAAACTTATTTTTTATCGCAAGTTAGTAAAGAACAACTTCAAAATGTTTTATTTCCAATTGGTGATATGTTAAAATCAGATGTTCGTAAAATAGCTGCACAATATGGTTTAATAACTGCTACTAAAAAAGATTCAACCGGTATCTGCTTTATTGGTGAACGTAATTTTACCAACTTTTTAAAAAATTATTTGCCTAATCAAGCTGGTGATGTTGTAAACATCGATACTAATGAAGTTGTTGGTCGCCACATTGGTTTAATGAATTATACGATTGGTCAAAGAAGAGGCTTAAATATTGGTGGAACAGAAGACCGTATGTTTGTTGTTGGTAAAGATTTATCTAAAAATATCTTATATATTTGCATAGGTGAAGACAATGATTACTTAGTCAGTGATTCATGTGTTGTTGATACATTAAATTATTTAAAAGATGAAAAAGTTATCGAATGTAATGCTAAATTTAGATATCGTCAAGAAGATATTCCCGTTAAACTAGAATGGCTGGATAATGAAGTCATTGTTAGATACCCTCAAGGGGTTAAAAGAGTAACTCCTGGCCAAGCTTGTGTTTTTTATAAAGACGATGAATGTTTAGGTGGTGGAATTATCAAAGAAGTACGTAAAAACGAACAAAAATTATGGTACTTATAAAATAAAAGACAAGATATTACTGACTATTGTCAACATTTCTTGTCTCTTTTTTTATTAATTTAGCATGCAAAACAACTTTATCTGTACTATTAAAACAAGTTGAGAGAGTTAATATTTTATCATAAGCTGAAACAGTTGTATCAAAATCAAATGAACTTCTTTCTTTTAGCATGTTGGCAAATTCTAAAAATTCTTCATCACTATTAAATTCAACCCTTATATAATCACTTGTTGTTGGTATTTGATAAACGCTAAATACTTGCCATAAAGTATTTTCATATGGCGTAGATAACTTAACAATATAATTATCCTTATTTCTTAACCACCCATTAGTTAAAATATTTTTTAAAGAACCAAACATAGTTGTATCAAGCCTTCCATGAGCATATAAAATAGTATTCTTATTATTTTTATCTAATTTATTACGATAATCTAAAAAAACCCATCCTGCGGCATTTCTACTTTTATCAAAAGAATGACTTAAATAAAAACTATTATTATTAGCTTGGACAAAAGGATAATTTATATTTGTTCCCTTAACTTGAATCCATCCTACAGTTGTATCATTTATTTTTTTTAATTCGTCAAAATCAACATTAATCAAAGGAACTTTAATATAATCCCAATAAGGATCAACATTTGAAATATTCTCTTGTTCTATTATTTCAGTTCCTTCATTATCTTTAACTTCTTCAATTTTAGCTACTTCTTCAATTTTTTGAGTTAAATCTAAAATATCTTTATTATCATTATGCCATTTTAATATTTTAAAACCAGAAAAAACGAGTAGAGCAATCGATACACTTAAAGTAATTATTAAAAAAATTAATGTCAAGAGCCTTTTCTTTTTGGCTTTAGTTTCTTCCATTATCTGCACCATCTTCTTATTATTACATTAATTATTATAGCACAAATACTAATTAAATATTATATTAATGTCTAATATCAACTATTGACTATACCCCCATAGGGTCTTATAATTTAAATGGGTGATGTTTATGAATCATAATACGAAATATAAAACTATTAAACCACGTACAGCTAGTGAAAAAGAATATCTTCAAAAAAGATTGAATATCGTTGAAGGCCAAGTCCGAGGTGTTAGCCAAATGATAGCTGATAATCGTTATTGCAGTGACATTCTTATTCAATTATCTGCTATTAATAAAAGTCTTAAAAGTATCGGTGAAGAAATTTTACGTAATCACTTAACTAGTTGCTTTATTAATAATATCAAAGATAATCAAGATGAAGCAATTGCTGAAATTATGGACTTATTTAAAAAATTAAATTAAAAAGGAGCCAATTTATGAAAAAAGTTATTTTAAGTATTAAAGGCATGAGTTGTAGTGCTTGTTCATCAAGTTTAGAAAAGTATTTAAACAAACAAAAAGGTATTATTGATGCGACTGTAAATCTTGTCTTAGCCCAAGCTAGTATTACTTATGAAGATAATTTAGATATTAAAGATTTAAATCGCTTTGTTGCTTCCGCCGGTTTTGAAAGCCTAGGTGTGTATAATCCCCAAAAAGATAAAGTTGATACTTCCCAAGACTTAATCAAGATTATTCTTTTTGCTTTACTATTAATAATTCTTTTATACATCTCCATGTCGCATATGTTACATTTGCCAGCTTTACCACTACTTGACATTCATACTCAACCAATTAATTATGGCTTTACTTTATTAATTTTAACTATCCCTTTCTTAATATATGGTTTTGACTTTTTTAAAAATGGTATAAAAAATCTTTATCATCGTTCACCTAATATGGATACATTAGTATCATTAGGAGTTACAGCAAGCTTCTTATATAGCTTATATAATCTTATTATGTTATTAAATGGTCATGACGATTTAGTTATGCATCTTTATTTTGAGTCTTGTGCGACAATCATTTTTTCCCTTAAATTAGGTCGTTATATAGATCGTCATAGTAAAGAAAAAACCAAAGAAGCTTTAAAAGAACTTGTTCAAATAACTCCTAGCAAAGCTCTACTAAAAAGTTCTGAAGGTGCAAAAGAAGTAACCATTGATGAAGTAAAAAAAGGGGATATTCTTATTTGTAAACCAGGTATGAAAGTTGCCGTTGATGGAACAATTACTGATGGTCAAGCCCATTTTGATGAAGCTTTTATTACAGGGGAAGCTCTTCCAACTAAGAAAAAAATTAAGGATAAAGTAGTTGCGGGAAGTATGAATTTAGATGGTTATATTGAATACAAAGCTGAAAAAATAGGCAAGGATTCAACTATTTCAGAAATTGTCCACTTAGTTATAGAAGCCACTAATACTAAATCTTCTGTTCAAAAATTAGCTGATAAAGTAAGTCTTGTCTTTGTTCCCAGCATAATTATTATTGCTATTTTAACTTTAATTGGTTATTTAATTTTAGGTCATTCTTTTAACGAAGCTCTAACTTCTTTTGTAACCGTCTTAGTCGTTGCTTGTCCTTGTGCTTTAGGTTTAGCAACTCCTTTAGCAATTGTCGTAAGTGTTGGTTTATGTGCCAAAAATGGTATTTTAGTTAAAACGAGTGATATCTTACAGCAAGCTCATAAAGTTGATACGATTGTCTTTGATAAAACTGGTACTTTGACATATGGAAATTTAAAAATTTCAACTATTTATAATTATAGTGACTATCAAGATCGTGAATTAATGAGTATTATAGCTAGTTTAGAAGCTAAAGTTAATCATCCTATTGCCTTAGCTTTTACAAACTATGCTAAAGAAAACAACATCACAATTAATGAAGTGTCATCATTTAAAAACTTACCTGGTCTTGGTCTTACTGGGAAATTAAATGATAAAGAAATATTTATTGGTAATAATAAATTATTTTCTCAATTAAAAATTAAGAATCTTCATAGTGAAGATGAACTTAATTTAACTAAAACTGGTAATAGTATTGTTTATTGCTTTGTCGATAATAAAGTAATCGGCTTAATTGGTGTAAATGATATTATTAGAGAAAATGCTAAATACACTATTACTAAATTAAAAAAATTAAATAAAGAAATTATCATGTTAACTGGTGACAATGAAAATACAGCTAACATCATTGCTGAAGATTTAGGCATAAAAAAAGTCATTGCCAACGTTTTGCCAGCTGAAAAAGTTAAAATAATAAAGCAACTTCTTCGAAACGAGAAAAAAGTTATGATGGTTGGCGATGGTATTAATGATGCTCCATCTTTGGCCACCGCTGACATTGGTGTAAGTGTTAATAGTGGCACTGACATTGCAGCTGATTCCTCCGATGTTATTCTTATGAATGATAACTTAGAAAAGATACCTGATTTATTATCTATTAGTCAAAAAACTTTACATATTATTAAACAAAATTTATTTTGGGCATTCTTTTACAACATCTTAATGATTCCTTTAGCTATTGGTTTATTTAAACCATTGCATCTTAGTATGAATCCAATGTTTGCATCATTAGCAATGACTATTAGTAGTTTAACTGTTGTTTTTAACTCTTTAAGATTAAAAAAATGGCCTAGAAATCAAAATAAATAACTTTTATATATTATAAAGTTAAATAACAAATAAAAGGAGGCATATTTTATGGAAAGATATCGTGATATAGAGCGAAGTATTATTAAAACATATCGTAAAGAAATATGGTCAAAATTTATTAAAGCCGTTAAAGATTATCATTTAATTAATGAAAATGATAAAATTATGGTTTGTATTAGTGGTGGCAAAGACTCTTTTCTTCTTGCTAAATGTATCCAAGAATTAAAAAGACATAGTCAAATTAATTTTGAAGCTTATTACGTGGTAATGAATCCCGGATATACTTCCGCTAATTATGATTTAATTGTCGCTAATGCCCAATTATTAAATATTCCTATCGAAATATTTTCAAGTGATATTTTTGAAGTGGTTAATACTATAAGTAGTTCTGCACCATGTTATTTATGTGCTCGTATGCGTCGGGGACATCTATATAATAAAGCCCAAGAATTAGGATGCAACAAAATAGCGTTAGGTCATCATTTTGACGATGTCATAGAAACAACCCTTTTATCAATGCTTTACGATGCTGAAATAAAAACTATGATGCCTAAATTACATAGTGATAATTTTCCAGGTTTAGAATTAATTAGACCATTATACTTAGTTAAAGAATCAGCAATTATTGCTTGGAAAAATTATAATCAACTAACTTTCTTAAATTGTGCTTGTCTTTTTACGGCTAAAAATTCTTTAGAAAATACCAGTAAAAGAAAAGAAGTCAAAGAATTAATTGCTAAACTTCGTCAGCAAAACAAAGAAGTAGATCATAATATTTTTAAAGCCTTAGATAACATTAATCTTAACTGTACACTAGGTTATAAAAAAGATGGTCAATACACTAGCTTTTTAGATGATTATGATGAGAAGTCTAATCGTTAGTAATTATTACCAAATATTATTTAATTGTTCAGCCAATATTTACCACTTTTCTAAATTGTAGTAAAAATTAATTTTTAGTTAATACTAATAATAGAAAAGAGGATTTAAAATGAATGAAATATACAATTTCTTAAAAGACTGTGACAACTATTATTTAGCTACTACTGATGGTAAACAACCACGTGTAAGACCTTTTATGTCAATTAAAATTTATAATGATCAACTATATATCTTAACAACCAAAGATAAAAATGTTTCAAAACAAATGCACAAAAATCCTAAAGTAGAACTATGTGCTTATAATGGTGATGAGTGGATTAGAGTAACCGCTTGTGTCAAAGAAGATGATGATATCAATGCCAAACAAGCTATTTTAGATGATTTTCCTAAATTACAGGAAATGTATGAAGCAACTGACGATAATGTTGAAACCTTTTATTTAGAAAATATTACGGCTACTATTTCGTCATTTGAAGGTAAACCAAAGGTCATTGAATTATAAAGATATTTCTAATAATATCTTTTTCTATTAATATTTTTTAAAATTCATTGACATTTACTTAAATTAATAGATATATTATAAATATAGATATTAAGGAGAGATATAATGGAAAAAGCTAAAGTGTATTTTACAAGGGAATTAACCCCAGCTAGTGTTGTTAAAATGTATGAAGTATTAAATCATGAATTAAAGGGTAAGGTAGCAGTTAAAGTTCATTCTGGTGAAAAAGGCAATCAAAATTATTTACATCCTGATTTTTTTGAACCAATTGTCAAACGTGTTAATGGAACAATCGTTGAATGTAATACTGCTTATGACGGAGCTCGTGATACTACGGATAAACATATTAAATTGATGGCTGAACATGAATGGAGTAAGTATTTTGATGTTGATATTATGGATAGTGAAGGGGATATTACTTTAGACATTGCCAATGGTAAAGTAATTAAGAAAAACTATGTTGGTAGTCATCTTAATAATTATGATTCTATGTTAGTATTATCACATTTTAAAGGTCATCCTATGGGTGGCTATGGTGGAGCTTTAAAACAACTATCAATAGGAGTAGCTTCCAGTAAAGGTAAAAGATATATTCATTGTACGGGTGCCGAAAATGGTTCTTATGAAGATATGTTTCACGTTGACCAAGATAAATTCTTAGAGGCCATGGCTGATGCGGCTTCTTCTGTAGTTAATCATTTTAAACCAAATATTGCTTACATAAATGTTATGTGTAATATGTCTGTTGATTGCGATTGTTGCAATGTTGCCGAAGATCCTTGTATGAAAGATATTGGTATCTTATCTTCCTTAGATCCAGTAGCTATCGACCAAGCTTGTATTGATTTGGTCAAAAATTCTGATGACCCAGGTCGTGATCATTTATTAGAAAGAATTAATTCTCGCCATGGTATGCATACAATTGATGCTGCTAATGACTTAAATATCGGTTCTAAAGAATATGAACTTATTGAAATCGAATAAGACTCTTCAAAAAGAGTTTTTTTCTAAAATCAAGTTATCGTTATTTAACAAAATAATATTAAAAAACGATTAAGTAGGTGATAAAATGTATGATTTAATTATTATTGGTGCTGGTCCAGCTGGTTTAACAGCTGCTTTATATGCTTTACGTGCTAATAAAAAAGTTTTAGTTCTTGAAGCTAAAAACTACGGTGGCCAAATAGTGAATGCCAGCAATATTGAAAATTATCCTGGAATAGTTTCTATCTCAGGCTATGATTTTGCAACTAATTTATATAACCAAGTCAAAAAATTAAATGGTGAAATTGTCTTTGAAACAGCTCTGCGCGTCACACCTTCTAAAAAAGTTTTAACTAACAAAAATGAATATCAAGCTAAAGCCGTTATCATTGCTACAGGTGCTTTAAATCGTCAATTAAATATTCCTCATGAACAAGACTTTATTGGTAAAGGAGTATCTTACTGTGCCACATGTGATGGTCATTTCTATAAAGATAAAGTAGTTGCTATCAATGGTGGTGGCAATACGGCTTTAGAAGATGCCCTTTATTTATCCAATATTGCCCAAAAAGTTTACTTGATTCATCGTCGTGAAGAATTTAAAGGGGATTTAATCAATGTTGAAAAACTAAAAAGGCAAGATAATGTAGAATTTATTTTAAATTCAACTATTACGGCAATTAATGGCGAAGACAATTTAAGTAGTATTGTTGTAACTAATAAAGAAGGTCAAAGTAAACAAATTGCCGTTCAGGGTTTATTCATTGCTATTGGTCAAGATCCTAAAAATGAAATCTTTGCTAATGTAGTTGACTTAAATGATAAAGGCTATATTATCTCGACAGATGGTGTTCATACTAAAACACCTGGTATTTATGTAGCTGGTGATACACGTGTTAAAAACTTAAGACAACTTACTACGGCTGTTGGCGATGGAAGTGAAGCTGCTACAATTGCTATCAAAGAAATGAAAAAAGACTTAGACTAATGGATAAGTGAAAATAAAATCTTCGCTTATCTTTTTTAGTGAACACTTTAAGCTAAACTTAAGTTATTTATATTTTCTTTTTCTAGCATAATAATCGAATAATTTGTATAATATTATTAGGTGATAATCATGCAACCACATAAGCAAAAATCTCTTATGCTTCCTACTTATACCTTGCGTGAAGAGTTAATAAGTTCTATATCTCATGGGGTAGGCGTTCTTTTATCCATCGCTGCTTTAGTTTTATGTGTTATTTTTTCAAGTCTTCATCACAATGTAATTGCTATTATCTCAAGTTGCATTTATGGAACTAGTTTAATAATTTTATATTTAATGAGTTGTTTATATCATGCTTTTAAACCTAACAAAGCTAAAAAAGTTTTTCGGATCTTTGACCATTGTAGCATTTTCTTATTGATTGCGGGTAGTTATACACCATATTTACTGCTTATTATTGGTCAAACCAAAGGCCTTGTTATGTTAATAATTATGTGGTTAATAACAATTATAGGTATAGTTGGCAATAGTATAAATTTAGAAAAATTTAAAAAAATAGCTTTTCCTTTATACTTAATAATGGGGTGGATGGCTTTATTTACCCTTAAACCTCTTATTACTAATTTAGCTTCTCCAGGTCTTATCTTATTAATAATAGGTGGCATAATATATACTATTGGAGCTATTATTTATCTTATAGGAAGTAAAGTTAAATATATGCATTCTCTTTGGCATTTCTTTGTCCTTGGAGGTAGTATCTTTCAATTTTTTTCAATATTATTGTATGTTATCTAGTAAATCTTCACCAAGATTTACTTTTTTTATCTTATAGGAAAGTTCTTTTATTTAAATTTTTAGAAAAAATTATGTTATAAAAAAAGTCGTTCATTAAAAAGAGAACGACTTTTTAGTCGAGTTTATTTTCATCATAAAAATATTTTTTTCC